>JBMZDY010000309.1:0-2186 GCA_049614585.1 Oceanihabitans sp. | reverse complement strand
CATCTACACGATCTTTCTTTTCTTTCATTTCTACTTCACTAGCAGCACCAACATATAATACAGCAACACCACCAGCAAGTTTCGCTAAACGTTCTTGTAATTTTTCTTTATCGTAATCGCTAGTTGTAGTTTCAATTTGCGATTTAATTTGATTTACTCTGTTTCTAATCATGCTTTTATCTCCAGCACCATTTACAACAGTAGTATTATCTTTATCTATAGTGATACGTTCTGCAGTACCAAGCATATCTAAGGTTGTGTTTTCTAGAGTGAATCCTCTTTCTTCAGAAACAACAGTTCCTCCTGTTAATATTGCAATATCTTCTAGCATTGCTTTACGTCTGTCTCCAAATCCTGGTGCTTTTACAGCAGCAATTTTTAAAGAACCACGTAATTTGTTTACTACTAATGTAGCTAATGCTTCGCCATCTACATCTTCAGCAATAATTAATAAGGGTTTTCCAGATTGTGCTACTGGTTCTAAAACCGGTAACAAATCTTTCATGGTAGATACTTTTTTGTCGAATAAAAGTATATATGGATTTTCTAAGTCGGCAATCATTTTTTCGCTATCGGTAACAAAATAAGGCGATAAATAACCTCTGTCGAATTGCATTCCTTCTACTACGTCTACATAGGTATCTGTTCCTTTAGCTTCTTCTACAGTAATTACACCTTCTTTGCCAACTTTACCAAAAGCGTTCGCAATTAAATCACCAATTACATCGTCGTTATTGGCAGAAATTGAAGCTACTTGTTTTATTTTATCGGAAGAGTTTCCAACTTTTTTAGTTTGCTTTTCTAGGTCTTCTACAATTGCGGTTACAGCTTTGTCAATTCCGCGTTTTAAATCCATTGGATTTGCTCCAGCAGCAACGTTTTTTAATCCTTCTTTTACAATTGCTTGTGCAAGTACAGTTGCAGTAGTAGTACCGTCTCCAGCTAAATCGTTAGTTTTACTAGCAACTTCTTTTACCATTTGTGCTCCCATATTTTCTAGAGCATCTTCTAATTCTATTTCTTTTGCTACAGAAACACCATCTTTTGTTACTTGTGGTGCACCAAAGCTTCGGCTAATAATTACGTTTCGCCCTTTAGGTCCAAGGGTTACTTTTACTGCGTTTGCTAATGCGTCTACACCACGTTTAAGTCCGTCGCGTGCATCTATATCGAATTTTATATCTTTTGCCATCGTTATAAATTTTATTTTATTGTTTCCGCAAAAGCGGAAATATGTTTTTTTTAGTTGTAATTAATTGTTTTGTGAATTCTTAATTTAGTAGGAATGACAGACTATATAATAGCCATGATGTCTTCTTCGCGCATCATTAAATAGTCTTTTCCTTCTAATTTTAATTCGTTACCAGAATATTTACCGTAAAGTACTGTGTCTCCAATTTTTACTGTTAGAGGTTCGTCTTTTTTACCAGTACCAATGGCAATTACAGTTCCTTTGTGTTGTTTTTCTTGTGCAGAATCTGGAATAAATAATCCAGATGCTGTTTGTGTTTCGGCAGGAAGTGGTTCTATTAAAACGCGGTCTGCTAATGGTTTAATGTTTATTTTACTCATGGTATATGTTTTTTAATAGGTATTGTTGTTTTGCTTAAGTATTAAGCTAAAAATGTGCCAATACAATATCACTGACAAAGTTTCAGGATAGTAATTTTTTTTAAATTTTTGAGGATTATTTTAAACAAAAAAAGCCAACTTAATAGTTGGCTTTTTAAATGTATATTATTTTGGTAATTAGTTTACCGAGTCGTTTGCGGTGTTGTTTTCTGTTTGCGCAGGAGCAGTTGGCACTACAGGTTGTGTAACTTGTTCGGTATCTAATGCTTTAGATTCTGAATTTGTATTCCCGTTGTTTATTGCAACATTAGAAACTAAGATTAAAACAATCATTATTGTTGCTAAAGTCCATGTGCTTTTGTCTAGAAAATCGGTTGTTTTTTGTACACCTCCTAATTGTTGTGTACCACCTCCACCAAAAGAAGATGATAGTCCTCCACCTTTTGGGTTTTGTACCATTATTACTACTACTAGTAAAAATGCTACTACTACTATTAATGCTAAAAATATAGTAAATGTACTCATTATGCTTTATTATTTTGTTCTTGTAATTCTTTTACTGCTTTAATTTGGTCTGCAAAGAAACCACTTTTTTCTGGATATTTCAAACTTAA
>JBMZDY010000308.1:0-2191 GCA_049614585.1 Oceanihabitans sp. | reverse complement strand
TTGCTAAAAAACAAATGAAAGGATTTGGTGCGATGTTGGCTTTTGAATTAGATTCCAAAATAGACGCTACTGCCTTTTTAAAAGCATTACAGTTAATTAAGCCATCCATGAGTTTGGCAGGATTAGAAAGTACCATGCTATTACCAGCAAAAACATCACATTCTTTGCTATCACCAGAAGATAGAATGGCGCAAGGCATACATGATGGATTAATACGTTTTTCGGTAGGAATTGAATCTAAAAAAGATTTAATTCAAGATATAGAACAAGCAATTTTACAAGTAGCTCCAAAGCCAATAGCTATAAATGAATAAGGAAAGCAAATTACATCCTAAAAATATACATCGACATGGATATAATTTGGAAGCTTTAGTAGCGGTTTTACCTGGTTTAAAGCTATTCCTTATTACTAATAAATATGGGAATACTACAATAGATTTTGCAAACCCAAAGGCAGTAAAAGCGCTCAATATAGCCTTGCTATATTCGCATTATAATATATCGTCTTGGAGCTTTCCAGATTCCAATTTATGTCCGCCTATACCAAGCCGAGCAGATTATATTCACTATCTTAATGATATATTAGAAGCTTTTAATTTACAAAAAGAGGTTACTGTTTTAGACATTGGTACAGGAGCAACTTGTATTTATCCTTTACTTGGAAAAGCAATTTATAATTGGAATTTTATTGCTACAGATATAGATAAAAATTCTCTTAATAATGCACAAAAAATTATAGATGCAAATTCTATGCAAAAAGCAATTAAATTGCGATTTCAAAAGCAGAATAAAAACATTTTAAAAGAAATTTTATTAAAAGAAGAAAAAATTACCGCTACTATATGCAATCCTCCATTTTATAAAAACGAAATAGAGGCACAACAAGCAACCGATAGAAAACTTTTAGGATTAAATATTAAAACACCCAATAGTATTCGAAATTTTAGTGGTTCTGCAAATGAATTGTGGTATCCAGGAGGAGAAAAAGCATTTTTGCATAATTATATATATGAGAGTTCTTTGTTTAAAAATAATTGCTTTTGGTTTACCAGTTTGGTTTCTAAAAAAGAATTATTGCGAGGATTAAAAGTATCTTTAAAAAAATTGGGAGCAACAGATGTTAAAGTAATTGCAATGGAACAAGGGAATAAAAAAATGCGAATTATTGCATGGACATTTTTAACAATAGAAGAACAAAAAAAATGGAATACCTTTTAATGTACGATTAAATTGTATTTTGTAAATAAAATTAAATACTATGAAACTAGACATATTGGCTTTTGGCGCACACCCAGATGATGTAGAATTAGGTTGTGGTGGTACTATAGCTAAAGAAATTATAAGCGGAAAGAAAGTTGGAATTGTAGATTTAACTAAAGGTGAATTAGGAACAAGAGGCACTGCAATTACAAGAAAAACGGAAGCTACTAATGCAGCAAATATATTGGGCGTTTCTGTTCGAAAAAATTTAGGATTTGCGGATGGTTTTTTTGAAAACAATAAATCGAATCAATTAGAAATTATTAAACTTTTGCGTAAGTATAAACCAGAAATTGTTTTATGTAATGCAATAGATGACAGGCATATAGACCATCCAAAAGGTAGTAAGTTAGTTAGTGATGCTTGCTTTTTAAGCGGATTAATAAAAATTGAAACAGAATTAGAAGGGGAGTCCCAACAAAAATGGAGACCAAAGCAAGTATATCATTATATACAATGGAAGAATATAGAACCAGATGTAGTAGTAGATATAAGTGCAGTAATACAAAATAAAATAGATGCTGTAATGGCATACAAAACGCAATTTTTTAATGCCGCTAGTACAGAACCAAGCACACCAATATCAAGTAAAAATTTTACCGATAGTATAGCGTATAGAGCTAGAGATTTAGGGAGGTTAGTAGGAGTAGAGTATGCAGAAGGCTTTACTACAGAACGTTATGCTGCTGTAGATAGTTTATTTGATTTAAAATAAAACAAAAAAACAACTAATTTTTATAGTAAATTATTTTAATAAAAATCTTTGTAGAAACTACGAAAACATTTACATTTGCATTCCAATTAAAGAGGTGGCTTTAGTATTAGCTAATTAAAGCATTCCTATTGGGAAACTTTTAAAGTTTAAATAAAATTAATATGGTGGTTGTAGCTCAGCTGGTTAGAGCGTCGGTTTGTGGTACCGAAAGTCGCC
>JBMZDY010000307.1:0-2219 GCA_049614585.1 Oceanihabitans sp. | reverse complement strand
GAAGGAAATGGTAAAAAAGGAGTTGAAGTATCTAAATCTAAATTTACAGACGAAGAAGATAACCCAGATACTATAAGAGTAGAAGGGCATGAAGGAGAAGTAAGTCATTTTCAAGCATTAACAGCAGCATTATCTGCAACAGTAGGTTTAGGTAATATTGCAGGTGTTGCAATTGCAGTATCTATTGGTGGTGCAGGAGCAACATTCTGGATGATTGTTGCAGGTTTTTTAGGTATGGCATCTAAATTTGTAGAATGTACATTAGGTGTTAAGTATAGAGATATTGCCGAAGATGGTACTGTATATGGAGGACCAATGTACTACTTAACAAAAGGATTAAAAGCTAAAGGACTAGAAGGCTTAGGTAAAGTACTAGCTGTACTTTTTGCCATATTTGTAATTGGAGGTTCTTTTGGAGGTGGAAACATGTTTCAAGTAAACCAAGCATTCCAGTTAGTAGAAAATATTACAGGAGGCGAAGCTTCTTTTTTACATGGTAAAGGATGGTTATTTGGTATCGTAATGGCGGTACTAGTTGGTATTGTTATTATTGGTGGAATTAAAAAAATTGCAAAAGTAACCGATAAAATTGTGCCATTTATGGTTGCCATATATGTAGCAGCTTCTTTATTTGTAATTATTGCAAACTACGACATGATTGGTGCTGCTTTTGCTCAAATATTTAACGGAGCATTTAGTCCAGAAGGAGTAGCAGGTGGAGCAATTGGTGTTTTAGTGCAAGGATTTAGACGTGCAGCATTCTCTAACGAAGCTGGTGTAGGATCTGCATCTATAGCGCATTCTGCTGTGAAAACAAATTACGCAGCTTCCGAAGGTATGGTGGCGCTTTTAGAGCCTTTTATAGATACAGTTGTTGTATGTACCATGACCGCTTTAGTATTAATTATTACAGGAAATGTAACTGCTGCAAATGCAGGATTAAACGATGCACAAGCAATATTATTAACCTCTGGTGCATTCGAGTCGGCAATTTCTTGGTTCCCTTATGTGTTAACCATTGCAGTTGTATTGTTTGCATTTAGTACCATGATCTCTTGGTCGTACTATGGTTTTCAAGGTTGGGCTTATTTATTCGGAAGATCTAAAAAAATGGAATATGCATACAAACTTATCTTTTGTATTTTTGTAGTAATAGGATCTGCTGCAAGCTTAGGATCGGTAATCGGTTTTTCCGATGCAATGATTTTTGCAATGATGGTTCCAAATATGATAGGTTTAGTATTATTAGCACCTAGAGTTCGAGAAGAACTCAAAAAATATAAAGATGCTATAAAGAATAGAATTTCTTAAAAATATATATTTTTCGTAAATTCATTTTAATAAATGTATTAAGATGAATAATTTAAAATCCCATTTCACGTTTTCAAAAAAACAGCGAAATGGGATTTTTTTATTGCTTACCATTATTATTGCTTTGCAATGCGTTTATTTTTTTGTCGATTTTTCTTCGGAAGAAATACCAATAGACAAAAAGCAATTAGAGGTTTTTAAAATGGAAATGGACTCGCTTAGAAAAGTTGAAATTCAAAAAAGAAAGCCTAAAATATTTCCTTTTAATCCTAATTTTATAACCGATTATAAAGGCTATGCCTTAGGAATGACTACTACAGAAATAGATAGGTTGCATCAATTTAGAAAGCAGAATAAATGGGTAAATTCTACAAAACAATTTCAAGAAGTAACTAAAGTATCAGACTCCTTATTAAATGCTTTGTCTCCTTATTTTAAATTCCCAGAATGGGTTACTAAAGCCAAACCAAAAACGTTTAAAAATACTTCTTTTAATGCCTATAATAATAAACCAAAAACATACCAGCAAAAAATAGATTTAAATGTAGCAACAGCACAGCAATTACAAAAAGTGTATGGAGTTGGTAAAAAACTATCGGAAAGAATAATAAAGTATCGAGCCAAAAACCAAGCGTTTATTGCAAATGTAGAATTACAAGAAGTATATGGTTTGTCGCCCGAAGTAATCGAGAGAATTACTAATAACTTTACTGTAAAAACACCAAAGCCAATAACAAAAGTAAGTTTAAATACTGCAACTCGCGAACAGCTAGTAACCCTACCATATATAGATTACGAAATTGCGCATCAAATAATAGAACAACGTACGCTTCGCGACGGATTTAAAGATTTTAACGAATTAATAAAAGTTAAAGACTTTCCTGTTCTAAAATTCGAGATAATTAAAT
>JBMZDY010000306.1:0-2234 GCA_049614585.1 Oceanihabitans sp. | reverse complement strand
TGTTATTGATTTTATGAATAGCGAATATGTTATAAAAAATTTAGTAGCCGAAGATATAAAAGTTGTAGAAGGAATTGCTTTTAAACAAAAACGACGCGTAGAAAATGGTTATATAATTAAAGATGTCTCTTTTACTGTTGCCAATAAAGCATACACCTATCAAGAACGTGTAAGAGGATTTACTATGGCAGATTTCGAAAATATTTTTGAACAAGCAGGAGTATATTTATTGGATGTTTTTGGCGATTATAAACTACGTAAATTCGATACCAAAAATAGCGAACGCTTAATAATGCTTTTTAAATAATTTTTATGCAAAATATTTTACTTCCTATTTTAAGTGTTTTATTAGGCTATATTATTGTAATTGTTTTAAAGCCATCGCAACGTAAAAACTTAAAACTTTTATTAGCCTTTAGTGGAGCATTTCTATTGTCTATTACGGTTTTTAATTTTTTACCCGAAGTATATGGGCAAACCAATAAAAAAGTTGGTTTATTTATTATGCTTGGTATATTATTACAAATAATTTTAGAGTATTTTTCTAAAGGTGCCGAGCATGGTCATGTGCATTTAAATAAAAATGCAACTACATTCCCATGGTTGCTATTTGTAAGTTTAAGTTTGCATAGCATCCTAGAAGGAATTCCTATACATAATCATAGTAGTTTATTGTTTGGAATAATAATTCATAAACTACCAATTGCAATAATACTAACGACGTTCTTTTTAGCATCGAAGTTATCTAAAACAAAAATTGCTTTTTTCTTAATATTGTTTGCTTTTATGACTCCTCTTGGTGTTTTACTTGCAGAAAATTTCTCTTTTATTCAAACTTATTATTATGAAATATCGGCAATAGTAATCGGTATATTTTTACATATATCTACTACTATCTTATTTGAAAGTAATGAAGGACATAAATTTAATATCACCAAATTGCTAACTATTGTTATAGCAATAACAATAGCGTATTTTGTGTAACCAACTAATCCTTTTATAATAAGCATGTTTAGTAAAGAAGAATCCAGACAAATACGACAAGATTTTTGGACTAGTTTTGGAAAATCGTTTCCAAGAAAATGGATTTTATACAACACAAAAATTAAAGGTTTAAGCTTAAAATTTCATTTCGATACAAAGCGAGCATTTATAGCTCTAGATATAGAAGATGACTTAGAAAACCGAATTGCATATTGGGAAAAACTACTAGCATTACAATCAATACTACAAACCGAATACTTACCCGAAAGCATTTTTGAAGAAACCTATTTTTTAGAAAACGGTAAAGAGATTTCCAGAATATATTTGCCATTAGAACAAAAAGTATCGATACATAATAAAAATACATGGCAAGAAGTAATGGTATTTTTTAATAAAAACATGTTTTTATTAGAAACCTTTTTTCTAGAATATAAAGATATTATTAAAGGGTAAATCATCGTTATTTTCTTTAAAATTTTGTATCTTTAATAGAATCATAAATCCTAATTATTATGAACGATTCTAATTATACAAAAATATACACAGGTAATTTTATTATAACCCAATTAATGGTCGATAAATTGGCCGCTGTTGGTATAAACCCAATAGTTAAAGATGAAACCGAATCGGCAAGATTAGCTGGTTTTGGCACTTTTAATCCAGGCATGCAAGAATTATATGTAAATAACGACGAGCTAGATGCTGCAGTTCCAATTGTAGAAAGCGTTGTAGCCGATTTAAAAAATTAAAAAAATCGCCTAATAAATTATTAGGCGATTTATAAGTAAGTAAATCTATAAGCCGAATTCTGTATTCGCAAAGCGAACCCTTATCATTTATCTGCGTTTACTATTACTAGTAAACTGTAGCTGCCTACCCTCTAGCATCGCGCGTGTACGCTTTAACAATAAATTGAAACGCTAGTTTACATGGCATTGCACCACATAGAGTTTACCTGGTTTCACTACAGCATTATCTGTACATACTTTCTGTTGCACTTTTCCTAACCTTTCGGTTGGTGGCCGTTAACCACTATGTTACACTATGGTGTTCGGACTTTCCTCAACTCGTAAAAACGAGCAGCGATAAAGCAATTTACTTACTTGCAAAGGTACAATTATGTAATTTCTATTTCCTAATTACATCTTATCTATTTTAAAAAATTAAGAAACTTTACCGATTACTATACATTACTTTTAAATGTTAATAACTCCTATTAAAATACTATGGCTTTTTTCGTTTGTTCAAGT
>JBMZDY010000305.1:0-2239 GCA_049614585.1 Oceanihabitans sp. | reverse complement strand
GCTACATGGTCTATCACAGCCTTCTGCAATTTTTAAATATGCATAATTTTTTGGCGTAGTTGTTAATCGCTCTCCAATTAATTCGTGTTTATAATCTGCTCCTAATGCTTTTAATAATCCAGGAAGTTCTGTAGTACCAAAATATGCATCTACATTAGGGATTTCTTTTTGTAAGTCTGGTTTATATCTTTCGCTTAAACAACCTGTAACAAATACTTTATCTACCTCTCCTGCTTCTTTTTTTTGCATGAAGTCTAGTATTGTATTAACACTTTCTTCTTTAGCATTATTAATAAAACCACAAGTATTAATAACCACTACATTACCTTCTTCTTCGTGAGCTACTTCTTTACCATTTGCTTTTAATTGCCCCATTAAAACTTCACTATCGTACACATTTTTACTGCATCCTAAAGTAACAACGTTTATTTTATTTTTTTTAAGCGATTTTGTTCTCATCTTTCAAATTATTGGATTGCAAAGATACAACCTTATTCCATAAAAAAAGCTCCCTGATTCTGGAAGCTTTTAATTTCTTTATTTACTAAATATTCTATTCAAATAATTATTGTTTCCACACTTTTATTTGAGCCAATTTAGTATCGGTTTTTATTACTAAATAATACATACTAGAACTTAGGTTTTCAAAATTTAATGCTATTTTTAATTTGTTTTTAAAATAATCTTTTTTTACTAATTGCCCTAAAGTATTATAAACCTGTATATCTATATTTTGATGGTATTTTGAAAATTCTAGTTGTAATGTATTAGAAATAGGATTTGGGTAATAACTAAAATTTAAATCATTTACTGTTGTAGTCGAAAGTGTTTCTGGGGTTATTGTTTTTACCTTTTCGTCCCAACTTAAGATATTGTTTTCAATATACAATTTTACATTATAAGTTCCTGCGTTAGCGTAAGTATGTGTAGGGTTTTGTAGTGTACTCGTATTCCCATCTCCAAAATCCCATAACCAAGATAAGGCTCCAGTGCTAGAATCTGTAAAATCTACAATTAACCCGGTTTCAGCAGATGCGAAATTTGCTAATGGCTTGTGTTGTTTCCATAAAAAAGCTGTTATTTTATCTACAATTATATTCCAATACGCATTACCTCCAGAACCAATAAATGCGCCATTTAGCACTCCATAGAATTCATGTCCTTGCCCAGAAACAAAATACGTTTCGTTATTTGTAGCGCCTAAAGCAACTAATTTATTTTTAATTAAATTACTCCCCTCTACATCATCTAATAGTGGAATACTAAAAGGTGGCCCGCTATTAAATGGAACCACAATATCACTATCTCCATGTACCAGTAAAACTGGCTCGGTATCTTGTGCCTTTATTAAATTGGTGTTTTGTATCGCTCCCCATAAAGATACTACTGCATCTGCTTCTCCTTTTTTATTTAAATTTTCACCTATGTCTAATGGTCCAAGATCTGGTGTTGTATGAAAAAACGGGATGGTTGCATTTGTATAATTTACTATTCCTGCTTGGGATGGCTTTTCATTTGCTTCATCCATATAAATTCCGTGTAAACCAATAAACGACCCTGCACTACTTCCTACAAAATATACTTTTGAAGAATCTACACCATAAGTAGCAGCATTTGCACGCATAAACCGAACCGCTGTTTTACCATCTTGTATTCCTCTATACACTGCTCGAATTGCATGCATATTAACATTTCCTAATACAAAAAAACCTTGTCTATAATCTATAGAAACTGTTACATAACCCTTTTTCGCATAAGTTTCACACAAGGCAACCATATCGTCGTGTTGCTTATTTCCAATAACAAACCCTCCTCCATGTGCAAAAACAATTACTGGTCGCAATGTATTTGTATCTCCATCTGGCAAATAAATATCCATGAGTAAATTTTGCGTAGTTGTTATAGACTCAACTCCTAATATGGTATTTACAAATGGTGCTGTACCATACACTACATCTTCTAATACGGTTACATTTGAAAACTGATCATTGGTATACCGATAGTCTTGAGCATAACAAATGCTTATAAAAAACAATTGTATTACAATAAAAATTAACTTTTTTATATTCATAGAATTAAAGATTTATTTTAAAATACTAATTTAAAAAATTGAAACTATTCGAGATCCCTTTTTATTAAAGTTTTATTTACTTTAATAAATCTGAATACATCTACTTTAAGTTTAAACTAAAAAGCCCAAACAAATGTTTGGGCTTTTTAGTTTGTAGTGTTCTTTTTA
>JBMZDY010000304.1:0-2240 GCA_049614585.1 Oceanihabitans sp. | reverse complement strand
AATATCATTTAATTCTTCCAGTGCTTTATTTTCGGCTTCTTTTTCACGAATTTCTAATTGTTCTGTATTGCCAACTTCGGTTTTATTAAAAATAGTTTTGTATGCTGTTAAAGCTAAAGTAATTCCTATTAGTAAAAAAATAAGCGTTACCATTTTGTTGGAAGTTGCTTGTTTTTTGTTCATAAAAAAAGCAGTCATGCCTAAAACAAATGCTAATAATGCAGGTATATAAGCTAAATTGTACGCAGGTAATGCTGCTAAAACGATGGCGATTATTGCTATTATAAGTGCTAGTATTGTTATTATTTTTTTCATTTTATTTGTTTTTAAATTCTAGAGATTAATAAAATAATTGTTTTAGTTTTTTAAACCTGTTGCCGATTTAATTTTTAATTCTCCAGAACCAACTGCTACTTTAAATTTTGCAAATACTGGAATTTTATTGGCGTCTGCCGTAAGCCATAACAGGTTGTTATTGCCTTTTAATACATCGCTATTGTTTATTCGGATTGCTATTTTATAACATGCTTTAGAGCCAATTGCTGTACTAATTGTTTCTTTTCCTAACATGGTTAAGCTTAGTTTTGTCTCTTCGTTATCGAATAAAATGGTAAGCGTATGTGTTGCGCCATTTGCAGTGTTTTGTAAATCTAAAGTTCTTATTTTGTATATAGTAGTTACTATATCGTTTGTGTTTGGAGTTATTTTTACCGTATTGTTTCTGTCCCAAAATCCAGATTCGAAGTTTTTACTTTTTTGGCGTCTTAAACTTTTAACTGTATTTGTTTTGTGGCTAAATTTATATTTAACAAACTTGTAATGTCCTCCTTCATCTATATCTCTTTGGTATAAATATGGTTTCAAAGTTTTTGGGCTTACATAACTTTCGTAAATGTCTCTAATTTTAAAAAAATTATCCCATTTACTGTAGGTTGTTGCGGTACATTTTAAACGCCACAAAGTAGCTTTTGAGGTTTTTACCTCGCGAACAGCCATATTTATTTCGGCTAAATCTGTCATTAAACCAGACATGTTATAGGCAGCTGTAAAACTTAATTTTTCGCCAGCTTGAAATGCACTGTTTTGGCCAATTGCTTTACTGCTTAATACTAATACTAAAATAAGAAATACTCTATTCATAATTAATTTTTATTGGTATACGCAATTTGGTAACATTTATTGTGCCAAAGCTAAAGGAATTATTTTTAATTATTTAAGAAGTTTGTTGGTGTTCGAAAAAACTAAATACGTTTCCGCCATAACTTTTTGAATAGGCATAATTTTGTAGATGTGCTAAACTTGTATGTTTAGAGTGTTCTACTATAAGTAAGCCTTCTTCTTGCAGTATGTTGTTTTTAAAAACCAATTCGGGTATTTTAGAAAACTCGCTTACTGGAAAATCGTAAGGAGGATCTGCAAAAATTACGGTTGCTTGTAGTTTTGTTTTTTCTAAAAATGTAAACACATCGCTTTTAATGGTTTGTATATTCATTTTAAACGATTGTGCTGTTTCGTTTATAAATTTTATACAGCCATAGTTTGTATCTACACTTGTTATTTGTTGTGTGCCTCTAGAAGCAAATTCATAACTAATATTTCCTGAGCCCGAAAATAAATCTAAAACAGAGATGTCTTCTAGGTAATAATGGTTGTTTAATATATTAAATAACGACTCTTTTGCCATATCTGTTGTAGGGCGAATTGGAAGTTTTTTTGGGGCAGTTATGCGCCTGCCTTTATATATGCCAGATATTATTCGCATTAAATACTATGTGTTAAAATAAAATTGTTATGTGCTGCTTTGGGTTTTTCTTTAAAAGTATACTTTGTATTTGGCTTACCAAATTTTATATGACGTATGTATTTGTATGCCATTTGGTAAAGTTCGTCTTCTTCAAAAATAGCTCCTAAAAATACTAACGGAAATGTTTCTGGGTTTAGTTGTAACTGTTCTGCAGTAAATAAAATGTAGTAAATAAAATCTTCTTTAGAATAATAATTAAATGTATTGTAAAGTTCTAATTTTCCTTTATTGCTTACAATTATTTCAAAATGATTTTCGCAAACATGTACATACATTTTTTGGTCTTCGGCATGTTTTTCTAACTGTAATATTTCTTCAATTAAAATGGTTGCAAAATGTTTGTATGCAAAAGTTCCAAATCTATCGTATAAGTAATTGTTAATGTTAATGTACGGTATATATACATTTACACTATCGTTAATGTTTATAGTGTCGA
>JBMZDY010000303.1:0-2242 GCA_049614585.1 Oceanihabitans sp. | reverse complement strand
CGCCATAGACATCGCTACGAATTTAATAATAAATACCAGCAGCAATTAGAGGCTGCAGGAATGTTAGCTACAGGTTTAAATCCAGATACAAGTTTGGTAGAAATAGTAGAAATACCAGAACACCCTTGGTTTGTTGGCGTGCAATACCACCCAGAATATAAAAGTACAGTGGCAAATCCACATCCTTTATTTGTAGCATTTGTAAAAGCTGCTTTAAAACATAAAACAAAATAAAGTGCCACTATGGCATAAACCTAAAAACGGATTACTTTTTGAGTAGTCAATTGCAAATAGATTACCGCTTTAGCGGAAAATAAATATGGAAGAAAAGAAACTAGATCTAAATTCAATAATAGGCTTCGTCCTAATTTTTGGAATTTTAATTTTTATGATGTGGCAAAATAAGCCAACTCCTGAAGAATTAGAAGCAGAAGAAAAAGCAAAACAAGAGCAAATAGCGGTAGAAGAAAAAGCTAAAGAGAAAAAAGCTGAAATTGTAACAACAGCCGAAGATTTTTCTGCAGCAGCAATAACCGATTCTACTCAACTTGTAGCATTAAATAACAAGTTAGGAGCATTTGCATATGCTTCTACTTTACCATCTGCAACTGCAAAAGAAACCCTTGTAGAAAGCGATGTATTAGCATTAAAATTTAGTAATAAAGGGGGGTATCTTTCCGAAGTAAAACTAAAACAATTTGTAGACTACGATTCTATTCCTATTTATATAATAAAAGATGGAAATGCGGCATTTAATATAAATTTTGGCACAACAGATAATAGAACCTTAAATACCCAAGATTTATTTTTTGAACCAAGTATTACTAAAAACGGAGAAAACACTGTAGTTTCTATGAAACTAAAAGTGTCGCCAACCCAATTTTTAGAATACCGTTACGAGTTAAAACCAAACGATTATATGATAGATTTTTCTATTAAATCGCAAGGTTTAAGTAATGTAATAAATAGTTCGCAAGAAATTAATTTAGATTGGAATTTAAAAACCTATCGCCATGCTAAAAGTATATCTTACGAAAACAGATATACCGATTTGCATTACGATTACGAAGATGGTAAAGACGCATATTTAGGCCAACGAGAAGATGCAGAAACTATAGAAGATGTGTCGTGGATTGGTTATAAACAACATTTCTTTACTTCGGTATTATTAACCGATTCGCCATTTAAAAAAGCACACGTATCTTCTAATAATTTAGTAGAAGACGAAGAAATAGATACCGTATATACTAAAACCTTTGCATCAAAAATTCCATTAGAACTTCAAGGAGGAGAATTTAATAGCACAATGGATTGGTTTTACGGACCAAGTGATTTTAAAATATTAAATGCTTACGATAGAAACCTAGACGAATTAGTGCCTTTAGGTTGGGGTATTTTTGGTTGGATAAACCGTTATGTTTTTATACCAGTATTTGGCTTTTTGTCTGGCTTTCTACCACATGGAATTGCAATTATTATCATGACTATTTTAGTAAGGCTGGTAATGTCTCCAGTAACTTATAAGTCGTATGTATCGCAAGCTAAAATGAAAGTTTTAAAACCAGAAATTGCCGAAATAAATGCGAAGTATAAAGACAACGCAATGAAAAAGCAACAAGAAACTATGGCTTTATATAGTAAAGCAGGAGCAAGCCCAATGGCAGGTTGTTTACCAGCATTTCTGCAATTGCCTGTGTTTTATGCACTGTTTCAGTTTTTTCCTTCTGCTTTCGATTTAAGACAAAAACCATTTTTATGGGCAGAAGATTTATCTTCTTACGATACCATTGTAGATCTGCCATTTCACATTCCATTTTATGGCGATCACGTAAGCTTGTTTCCAATATTAGCATCTTTAGCAATTTTCTTTTATATGCGAATGACAACTGGACAGCAAATGGCTAGTCAACCAACGCAAGAAGGTATGCCAGATATGGGTAAAATGATGAAATACATGATTTATTTTTCTCCATTAATGATGTTGTTTTTCTTTAATAATTATGCCTCTGGATTGAGTTTGTATTACTTTATTTCAAATTTAATTACCATAGGAATTATGCTTGTTATTAAGAATTATATTATTGATGAAGATAAAATTCATGCAAAAATTCAAGAAAATAAAAAGAAACCAAAGAAAGAAAATCGTTTTCAAAAGAAAATGAAAGACATGATGGAGCAGGCAGAAAAACAAAAGCAGGCTCAGAAAAAAAAATAGATTCAAAAAAAATATTTTTGTAAACTA
>JBMZDY010000302.1:0-2297 GCA_049614585.1 Oceanihabitans sp. | reverse complement strand
AAAATTTAGAGAGTTAAAATTACAAGAACAAGGTATCGATTTAGAAAAACTAAAAATATCGAATACCAATGTTACTATAGCACAAGAAAGTTTTATAGGCGAGAAAACATCGAAAGTAGATAGTGTAATTAAGTTAATTTTTGGAGGCGCAGCAGGCTATTTGCTATTTATGTTTATTATAATTTATGGCAATATGATTATGCGAAGTGTAATTGAAGAAAAAACCAGTAGAATAATAGAAATCATTATTTCGTCGGTAAAACCCATTCAATTAATGCTTGGTAAAATTATAGGTACATCGCTTGCAGGAATTACACAATTTGTAATATGGCTTATTTTAGGAGGTGTATTAATGACCTTAGTTTCTGCTATTTTTGGAATTAATTTTATGCAGCAAAATCCGCAACAAGAAATGCTGCAAAAAACCATGGAGAATCCAGAGGTAAACATGGAAGTGCAACTTGTAATGTCTGCCTTTTGGAATCTTCCTATTACAAATTTAATAATAGCTTTTATATTATTTTTTATAGCAGGTTATTTACTTTACAGTTCCCTTTATGCTGCAATTGGCGCAGCAGTAGATAACGAAACAGATACCCAACAGTTTTTATTGCCAATATTAATGCCTTTAATATTGGCGGTTTATATTGGTATATTTACAGTAATAGAAGATCCACACGGAACAGTTTCTACAGTATTCTCTTTTATACCATTTACCTCACCTGTAGTAATGCTTATGCGAATTCCTTTTGGTGTACCCATTTGGCAGCAAATACTTTCGTTTAGTATATTAGTAGCAACCTTTATGTTTACCGTTTGGTTTGCAGCAAAAATATATCGCGTAGGCATATTAATGTATGGTAAAAAACCAAGCTATAAAGAGTTAATAAAATGGATTAAATATTAATTATGAAAAAAATTAAAGACATTTTAAATTATGATTTTCATTTTACAGATGCCATTAGCATCGATGTAAAAGGAATATTATTAGTATTAATTGTTATTTTTTTAACTTCTATATTATTAAATATTGTAAGACGAATATTAACCAGAAAACTTCCTGAAGACGATAAAATAAAATTTAAAATTTTATTTGGCTACGGAAAATGGCTAGTCTATTTAATTATACTACTACTTACCTTTAATGCTATAGGTGTTAATGTAACTGCAGTATTTGCGGCGTCTGCAGCCTTATTAATTGGGGTTGGTTTAGCATTACAAACCTTATTTCAAGATATAATAGCTGGTGTATTAATATTAATAGACCAAACAATTCATGTAGGAGATATTGTAGAAATAGACGGTAAAATTGGTCGTGTTGAAGAAATAAAATTACGTACAACCAGAGCGGTTACAATAGACAATAAAGTTCTAATAATACCGCATCATTTATACCTTACCAATAGTTTATATAACTGGACACAAAATGGTGAAACTACAAGAGAAAGCGTAACCGTAGGTGTTGCTTATGGTAGCGATATTCAGTTAGTAAAACAATTACTTTTACAAGCAGCAGAAACGCATCATTTAATTTTAAAACACCCAGCACCATTGGTATTATTCTCTAATTTTGGAGAAAGTTCGCTGGATTTTAAATTAATTTTCACATTAAATGATAGCTTTCAATCAGCAATACCAAAAAGTGAAATACGGTTTGAAATAGATAGGTTATTTAGAGAAAATAATATCTCGATACCTTTTCCACAAAGAGACATTCATATTATAAAGAAATAAATAAAATGGCAAAAATATTAGTAATAGAAGACGAAGCATCGATAAGAAGAGTATTGGTAAAAATACTTTCTGAAGAAAATGATAAATATGAAGTAGATCAAGCTGAAGACGGTTTGGAAGGTATTGAAAAAATAAAAAAAGAAGATTACGATGCAGTGCTTTGCGATATTAAAATGCCAAAAATGGATGGTGTAGAAGTACTAGAAGCTGTAAAGAAAATTAAGCCAGAAACACCAATGGTAATGATATCTGGACATGGCGATTTAGACACAGCAGTAAACACCATGCGCTTGGGTGCTTTTGATTATATCTCGAAACCACCAGATTTAAACCGCTTATTAAATACCGTTAGAATTGCATTAGACCGAAAAGAGCTGGTAGTAGAAAATAAAATGCTTAAAAAGAAAGTAAGCAAAAACTACCAAATGATTGGCGATAGCGAAGCAATAACACATATAAAAGAGATAATAGAAAAAGTAGCACAAACCGATGCTAGAGTATTAATAACAGGTCCTAACGGAACCGGAAAAGAGTTGGTAGCACATTGGTTACACCAAAAAAGC
>JBMZDY010000301.1:0-2302 GCA_049614585.1 Oceanihabitans sp. | reverse complement strand
GTGCTAGCTTTAGGGTAAAAGAAAACAATTAATTTTTTTCCTTTAAAGTCGCTTAAAGATACTGGATTTCCATCTTGATCATTAACTGTAAAATCTGGTACAGTATCTCCTACTTTTAATGTCGTCATATTTTATATTTTTGTGTTCAAATATACAATAATGACCAAACAAGAAAAAGTAGATTTTGTTATAACAACTTTAAATAATTTATATCCTGAAATTCCAATTCCGTTAGATCATAAAGATCCATACACTTTATTAGTTGCCGTTTTATTATCTGCACAATGTACAGATGTTCGTGTAAATAAAATTACGCCTTTGTTATTTGCAAAGGCCGATAACCCGTACGATATGGTAAAACTTTCTGTGGAAGAAATTAAGGAAATTATTAGACCTTGTGGTTTGTCGCCAATGAAAAGTAATGGGATTTATGGACTTTCAAAAATATTAATTGAAAAGCATAATGGCGAAGTCCCTAAAAGTTTTGAGCATTTAGAAGCGCTTCCTGCTGTTGGGCATAAAACGGCAAGTGTAGTGATGAGCCAAGCTTTTGGTGTTCCTGCATTTCCTGTAGATACACATATTCATCGCTTAATGTATCGTTGGAATTTAACAACTGGAAAAAATGTAAATCAAACCGAAAAAGATGCAAAACGTTTATTTCCTAAAGCACTCTGGAACGATTTACATTTACAAATTATTTGGTATGGAAGAGAATATTCTCCTGCTAGAGGTTGGAATTTAAATAAAGATATAATAACCAAAACAATTGGTAGAGCTTCGGTATTAAAAGAATATCGCTTAAAAAACAAATAAAAAAAAGTCCTAATGACTATTTTAGGACTTTTTCAAAGTTTAGTTTAGAAGCGCTTCAAACTTCAATTTATTACAATTAATAACACTTAAAGCCTTAGAGTAATTAAGTAGAAAGTCTACGGTTTCTTTCTTAGGGTTCCTGTTAATTTGCTGATTTTGGGGTTTTTGAGAGTAAAGTTTTGCCATGTAATTATTTTTTGGTTTACATAACAAACGCAATTATTGTTTTTTTATTGTTTAATTGGTTAAAATTATATTATGCTTATCTATTATTTTACGCATATTAATTAATGCATAACGCATTCTTCCTAATGCCGTATTAATACTTACACCAGTTTTTTCAGAAATTTCTTTAAAACTCATGTCGTTGTACATACGCATTACTAATACTTCTTTTTGGTCTTCTGGCAATTCTTCTACTACACGTCTTACATCTCGTTCTACTTGTTCTTTAATCAAGCTTTTTTCGGCATCTAATGCATTGTCACTTAATACCGAAAATATGCTAAACTCACCGCTATTGCTAAATTTTGGCATGCGATTGCTTTTTCTAAAATGATCGATTACTAAGTTGTGAGCAATACGCATAACCCAAGGTAAAAACTTACCCTCTTCGTTGTAGTTTCCTTTTTTTAAAGTACGTATTACTTTAATAAATGTGTCTTGAAAAATGTCTTCCGATATGTCTTTATCGTAAACTTTAGAATATATAAAACTGTAAATACGTTGTTTGTGTCGGTTAATTAATATTTCTAGAGAACTTTCGTCTCCTTTAATATAATTACTTACAAGTGTAGCATCTGTTATAAGTTGGTGTCGCATAATCATTACTTTTTCACAAAGAAGAAAGGCTTCTTTTTAGGGATTAAAAAATTTAAAGTAATGTTATGCTATAGGCTTAAATAATAATAGAATAGTTAATAGTGATTCAAATATAACAACAATCATTCCTAAAAAGCAAACAATTATTTGTTTTTTTAACATTTTATTGCACAATAATCTATTTTTTAAGCTGAAATACTTGTAGTATCTTTGCAAATTATTCCTTTAAATCGCTTATGCATACTAATATTTCTAAAGTAAATCCAAAAAACAACATTATTATTAAAGGTGCAAAATTGCATAACTTAAAAAATATAGATGTAGTAATACCTAGAAACAAATTAGTTGTTATTACTGGTTTATCTGGTTCTGGAAAATCTAGTTTAGCTTTCGATACTTTATATGCCGAAGGGCAAAGGCGTTATGTAGAAAGCTTATCTAGTTATGCTAGGCAGTTTTTAGGAAGACTAAACAAACCTAAAGTAGATTATATAAAAGGAATCGCTCCTGCCATTGCAATAGAGCAAAAAGTAAATGCCACAAACCCAAGATCTACAGTTGGAACAACAACAGAAATATACGATTACTTAAAATTATTATTTGCAAGAATTGGTAAAACCTACTCACCAATTTCTAATAATGAAGTAAAAAAAGATACGGTTAC
>JBMZDY010000300.1:0-2324 GCA_049614585.1 Oceanihabitans sp. | reverse complement strand
AATCGAACTATCTAGATCATTTTTTGCAAGCAAAATTTATTTGGCCTATTACAGCTATTTTATGGGATAAGTCTTTTTTAATTAGCATCGGGAAGTTTAATCCAGAGTTTAAACGCTTACAAGACATAGAGCTTTCTATAAAAGCTTTATTGCATAGTAAGAATTATAAGGTAATAGAAAATAAAGTAGACTTTTTTTATTGCGTGGCTCCTATAGATGTTAAAAAAAGACCTGTAAAAGTTATTTGCGAATCGGTAAATAAATTAATAAGCTATATGCAAGAAAATTACGCGCTTAACAAGCATCAAAAAAGTTTGGTTAGTGGGTATTATTATTTGTGTATTCGCTATTTTAATCGCTCAACAAATAAAAACGATATCGTGCATGTAGAAAATAGTTTAAAGCTGTTTCGTAGAAATAAATACTTTTCATTTTTTAGCTACTTAAAAGGACTTTCTTTTTTAAAGCTCTATAAATTAAATTTAATTTCTAGCAATATGTTTATTCGCTTAAATAGGTATTTTTATAAATAAAAGGTGCATGAAATCTATTAAAACGCCAATAATTCCTATTCATAAAACCATTGTAGATACTCCTGGAGAAGCTACTTTAGATCTGGAAGCCATTTGTTTGTTTGTTGCATTCGGGTTTTTTTTTGACTGCGACACCTATTGGAAAAACAAAAAGGTTTTAACACCAGGAACCAATTATAAAATAGCAGGCGATAATTCGGTAATTTCTTCTAGTAAATGGTTTTCTTGGCACTATTCACCTAAAGACATTTCGTTTGAAAAAACACTGGAAGAGTTTACAGAACTGTTTGAAACTATAGTAAAAGAACAAACCCAAAACAAGCATGTAATTTTACCAATTTCTGGTGGTTTGGATAGCAGAACACAAGCAGTAGCGCTTAGAAATCACCCAAGTGTTAAAGCGTATAGCTACGATTATGCAGGTGGTTTCCCGGAAACTAAAATAGCAAAAAAAATAGCAGATGCTTGTAACTTTCCGTTTCAATCTCTTTCTGTTTCAAAAGGGTATTTGTGGAACTGTATTGAAGAACTAGCAACAATAAATAGTTGTTATTCCGAATTCACCCATCCTAGACAAATGGCTTTTATTAAAGAGTTTAAGCAAATGGGAAATGTGTTCTCTCTTGGGCATATGGGCGATTTAATGTTCGATTCTTTTGGGTTACCAAACCTAACTTTTAATGAAGAAGTAGAAGTGCTAACAAAAATGCTATTAAAAAAAGGAGGTTACGATCTAGGGAATTCCCTTTGGGAAAGTTGGGGATTAGCTGGTACTTTTAAAGCGTATTATACCAATAGAATTTGCGAATTATTAGAAAAAATAAAAATCGAAAACAATACAAACGCTAGGTTACGAGCTTTTAAAACACAGTATTATGTTTCTAGATGGTCTTCCAATAACTTGTCGGTTTTTCAAAAAGAGCATCCTGTAACATTGCCTTATTACGACGATAGAATGTGTGCGTTTATTTGTACAATTCCAGAGAAATACTTAGCAAATAGACAACTTCAAATTGCATATATAAAACAGCAAGCACCAGATTTAGCAAAAATTACATGGCAAGGGCAGAAACCATTTAACCTTCATAATTTTCAACTAAATAAAGTGCCATACAATATTCCGTATCGAATAGCAGGAAAAATAAAAAGGGAGTTAAATGGTTTATTAGGAAAACCGTATATATCCCGAAATTGGGAGCTACAATTTGTTGGAAAAGAAAATGATGCAAATTTAAAAAAATGGTTATTCGATTCTCAATTAGAAAATCTAGTGCCAAAAAGCACAATACAAGCATTTTATAAAAATTTTAAAGAGAAAGATGCTGTAAAATATTCGCATCCTGTAAGTATGTTATTAACATTAGCGCTCTTTCAAGAAAAATTCAACACCAAATAATACAACAAGAAAATCTAGTTGCTTCCGCTTTAAATTCGCCTATTTTTAATTGATTTCATATTGCTAAACGAAGTAAAATAATCTTATATTTATGCCCATAGATATGGCCTCAAAAAAAATAAAAATATTATTTACTATCCCAAATTTCGATACTGCAGGAAGTGGGAAAGTAGTATACGATTTGGTTAATAATTTAGACCGATCCATTTTTAATCCAGAGATTTGTTGCTTTCATGCAAAAGGGGCTTTTATGGACGAAATAAAAAAGCTAGATGTAAAAGTGCATTTGTTTCCTTTTGCAATTAAGTATCGCCCTTTTTTGTCTTTTCCTTTTCGTTTATGGAAAACCATACGGTTTTTTAAAAAACATCGGTTTCATATTATTCACTCTTGGC
>JBMZDY010000299.1:0-2377 GCA_049614585.1 Oceanihabitans sp. | reverse complement strand
AAGAAGAAAAAAACTAAAATGAAACAATTACTAGCAATAATAATAGCATGCATTAGCATTTCTACCTTTGCCCAAAACAAAGAAAAAGAGATTATACATGCTCAAAAAAAAGCTAATAATTATGTTTACCAAGCAAACGATCTTGTTTCAAACGATAATTATATTGCTGCAGAAATGGAGTATAGAAAAGCCATTTCCACCCAACCAAACGCAATAACTGGCACCTATAATTTAGGAAATAGTTATTATAAAAAAGGAAAGTTCGACGAAGCTTTATTTAGGCACGAACAAACAGCAAAAAATGCAACTTCAAAAGCAGAAAAACACAAAGCATTTCATAATATTGGAAATATTTTAATGCAAAGTAAACAATGTAAATTAGCCGCTGAAGCTTTTAAAAATGCATTACGAAACGACCCTACAGATAACGAAACACGTTACAATTATGTGCTAGCAAAAGAGTGTGCACAAGAACAACAAAAGCAAGACCAAGAAGACAAAAAGGAAGAAGAGGAAGATAAAAAGGAGGAAGAGGAAGACAAAAAAGAAGACCAAGAAAAGAAAGATAAAGAAGAGGAAGGCGATAAAGACAAGAAAGAAGGCGAAGACAAAAAAGAGGAAGAAGGAAAACCTAAAGACGATAAACAAGACCAAGGAGAAGGAGACAAACAAAAAGACGAACAAAAAAAACCCAAGCCACAACCAGGGCAGTTAACACCACAACAAGTAAAAAACTTGTTAAAAGCCATGAACGATCAAGAGCAAAAAGTACAAGATAAAATGAATGCTCAAAAACAAAAAGGAAGCAAAGTACAAACCGAAAAAGACTGGTAAAACGAATAGATGCATTTTAATATAGCACAATAAGTATGGTTATAAAAAAATCTGTAAATCGTTAATCATCATGAAAATACTAAAACACATATCAATAATATTACTTGTTCTAAGCACCAGTTTAGCTACAGCACAAGTAAAATTTGAAGCCAAGATTAGTAAGAAAAAACTTGGTATAAACGAGCGTTTGCGTATCGATTTTCAAATGAATGAAGATGGCGATAATTTTAATCCACCAAGTTTTCAGCATTTTACAGTAGTAGGTGGCCCAAACCAATCGGTAAGTCATTCTTGGTTAAATGGCAAAAAATCTTTTAATAAAACCTACAGTTATTTTTTAGCACCAAAAAAAAGAGGGAAGTACACCATTAATCAAGCAACTATAGAAATTAATGGCGAAATCTACAAAACTACTCCAGTAGTTATAGAAGTTACAAAGGCAATAACCAAACCTAAAGACCCAAATAACCCAGACTACTTAGTAGCAAATAATATTCACTTAGTAGCAGAGGTATCTAAAACCAATCCGTATTTAAACGAAGCAATTACAGTAGTTTATAAACTTTATGTATCGCCAAATACAGGAGTTAGTAATTGGCGTGAAATAGATAGCCCAAGGTATAACGACTTCTGGTCTCAAAATATAGATATAAAAGGATTAAAAATATTAAACGGAACCTATAAAGGAGAAGATTATAGATACGTAGTATTACGAAAAACGGTATTATATCCACAAAAAACAGGAAAGCTAGAAATAGAACCACTAAGCCTAGATATAACCATTGAAGTGCCAACAAAACGTAGAGACATATTTGGGCAACGCTTAATGAGTCAAGCAAATAAAACCATTTCGGCAGGAAGCAGAACCATACAAGTTAAAGCATTGCCAGAAACGGGTAAACCAGCAAACTTTACTGGAGCTGTAGGTGATTTTACATTTCAAGTAAGCACAACAAAAAATAAATTAAATGCTTCCGAATCGTTGCAAGCAAATGTAGAAGTTTCTGGAAATGGAAATTTAAAATTATTTGCATTACCAAAAATTAGTGTGCCTAGTTCCCTAGAAGTTTACGAACCAGAAAACACCGATAATATTAAAACCAATATTAACGGCATGCAAGGAAAACGAAGTGAAGCGTATACAATAGTACCAGAGTTTAAAGGAAAATATCCAATACCAAGTATTTCTTTTTCTTATTTCGATTTAAAAACCGAAACTTATAAAACCATTACATCAAAAGAAATAGTAATCGATGTGCTAGAAGGGCCAACAAATAGCACATCAAACGATAATTTAACAACAGCTACTGGCAATAAACAACGTGTTGTTTTTAATAACGACCAATTTGCTTTTATAAAAACCAATACCAATTTAGTAAGTACAACAAAGAAACATTTCTTTAAAACCACCAAGTTTTGGGCTGCATTATTAGCTCCTATTTTAGCAATACCACTAGCTATAGTGTTTAGAAACAAACGCGAAGAACGCCTTGCAGATGTTGCAGGAAATAAAGTAAGAAAAGCAGATAAACTTGCTAAAAAA
>JBMZDY010000298.1:0-2385 GCA_049614585.1 Oceanihabitans sp. | reverse complement strand
TACACTTTTTGATGCGTGTTTTACTGCTTTTTTTGTTGCATCTTCCCAACTTTTGTCAGAATTTGCCATTACTTCAATTACTTTCATTATTGCCATAATAGTTGTTTTTTTATATTAAAAATTATTTGAAGACTAAAAATACAAATTATTATACCAAGTAAAAAGTCGTGTAAAAAATGCTTTGTTTTTTAGACAAAACACTTTTTTTAGGGTTAAAAGGTTAAATTAACCATTAATAGCTTCCACGGTTTCTACTTTATCTTTCAGCATTTCTTTTAGCATGTTTTCTATACCATTTTTTAATGTGAAAGTAGAAGAAGGGCAACCGCTACAAGCTCCTTGTAATATTACTTTTACTTTTTTGCTATTCGCATCATAAGATTCGAATTGAATATTTCCACCATCACTTGCTACTGCAGGTTTAATATATTCTTCAAGGATATTTATAATTTCTTTAGATGTATCGTCTAGCGCATCAAAGGTTTTATCTAAAACTTCGGTAGATTTTTCAATTACTTCTGGCGCGTTAGCTAGAACAATATCTTTTCCGTTTTCAATAAAATTTCTTATAAACTCCCTAATTTCCATAGTAATGTCGTTCCATTCTGCTACATCGTATTTTGTAATAGAAACAAAATTTTCATCTAAAAAAACCGATTTCACAAACGGAAAATGAAATAATTCTGTTGCCAATGGAGATGCTTTTGCCGAATCGATAGAGGTATACTCGAAAGTAGCTGCAACTAATTTTTTGTTAGCAACAAACTTTATAACTGCTGGGTTTGGTGTACTTTCTGCATAAACAGTTACAGGAACTTTTTTTGGAGTTGCGGTTTCTTGTACCACCACGCCATTATTGTTTAAATAACTTTCTATTTGCTCGGCAACTTCGTTTTCTACATCTTTCCATTCAACAATGTTAAACCGTTCTACAGCAATAAAATTACTAGAGATGTATACTTTTTTTACAAATGGTAAATAAAATAATTGTTGTGCTAATGGTGAAGCACTAGCTTCGTCTATATTATTAAATTCGAAACTTTGATGTTTGGTAATAAACTGGTTTATTTCGAACTTAATAATAGTTGGATTATTGGTTTCTTTAATAGAAACTTTATAAATGCTCATTTTTACTAAAATTTTTTACAAAAATACTAAAATAAGACTGCAGTAATCTATATATTTGAGATTTCTTGAACCAAAAACAATAGAGATAAAAGCTTTATATAAATAATAAAACTAATTTTTATATATTTGGTTTTTTGTATACTACAATACCTAAAGTTGAGTAGTATTAAAAGAAGAGGAAATTTAGAACCAAATCTACGTAGAAAAGAGAACTATGAAACTAAAAATATTATATGTTTTTGCGCTTGCTTTTTTTAGCATGCAGTTAATGAAAGCGCAAGAAGGGCTTCCTATATATACAGATTATTTAACAGATAATTATTATTTAATCCATCCATCTATGGCTGGAGCTGCTAATTGTGCAAAAATAAGAGTTACTGGAAGGCAACAATGGTTTGGGCAAGATAATGCACCACAATTAGCAACATTAAGTGTTAATACTAGATTGGGAGAATCGCAATCGGGAATTGGAGCAATAGTTTATACCGATAAAAATGGTTACCATTCTCAAAATGGTATTTATTTAACCTATGCACACCATTTAATGTTTTCTAGAAACGAAGTAGATTTAAATCAATTATCTTTTGGATTAAGTATTGGAGCTATTCAATATAAACTGGACGAGTCTACATTTTTAAGTCAAGGTTTCGATCCTATTATTGCTGGTGTAGAACAAAGTGCTACTAATTTTAATATCGATTTTGGTTTTTCGTATCACTTATACGATTTTTATGCACATGCTACTGTAAAGAATGTATTAAAAAACGATGGTATAAACTCTAACGAAAAAGGGGTTTTTGCTTACGACACACCTAGACAATTTTTACTAAGTGCAGGAACAGTGTTTGGTAAATATGGTAGCGATTGGAGTTATGAGCCTTCTGTATTATTTCAATATAAAGATGGAACCAAAGAATCTTCTTTTGATATAAATGCTAAAGTGTATAAAAAAGTAGAATTTGGTAAACTTTGGGGAGGCTTATCTTATAGACGTAGTCTGGATGGTGCAGAATATATAGATGGTACTAGTGTAAGTAGCCAAAAGCTACAATACATTTCGCCTTTATTAGGAATAGATTTTAATAATTTTATGTTTGCTTATACTTACGCTTATCAAGCAAACTCTGTAGTGTTTAATAATTCTGGGTTTCACCAAATAACTCTTGGTTATAACTTTAATTGTAGACGCGAACGTTACGATTGTAATTGTCCTGCAGTAAACTAATATAAAAAAAGCCTTAACAATTGTTAAGGCTT
>JBMZDY010000297.1:0-2392 GCA_049614585.1 Oceanihabitans sp. | reverse complement strand
AATATATGGCTCGTAGCCTATACTGCTTAAAAGAATAACAATTTCTTTAAGAGATGTTTTCTCTGTATTATAAGTAATACGCACTGTTTTTTTACCAAAATTTACTTGCGAAGTAGAAATACCAGGATTTAATTTATTGCCATTTTCTAAAATCCAAATACAAGAACTACAGTGAATATGTGGTATATAAAGCGTTACAATTTGTGTTGCTCCATCGTTAAACTCGGTTAGTTTTTCGATTATATTTTCCTGACTTAAAAAATCGTATTTTCCTTGTATTTCTTTAGGAATTGCTCCAGGCGAAGCTTGTAAATCGTAATAACAAGTTAAATCGTTTTCAGAAAAAATCTCAAAAACAGTTTTACAGCCATTACAACAGAATGATTTATCATTAAAATGTATGACAGTAGAATTGCAATCATCTCCACAATGATAACAAGTTGCTTTGTCCATATTATTTGCCCTTTTATACCTGTTAGCAAAATTAAAAAAAAGAAGCACTCTTATAATATGATTTTTGTCATGTTTTAATTATTTTTGCTCCAAACGTTATTATCTAGTATGAGTAAATGTGAACAATGCATTGTTAAACAATTTAATTCGCTAAAAGCACTAACCAAAGACGAATTGGTTAGAATTTCTGGTTGTAAAACTTCTAGAATAATAAAAAAAGGAGAACTTATTTTTGAAGAAGGAGAGACGCTTAATGGTGTATTTTGTATAAAAGATGGTATTTGTAAACTTTCTAAACTTAGTGCTAACGGAAAAGATCAAATTGTAAAACTTGTTATTAAAGGCGATTTACTTGGCCAACGTTCTTTATTAGGAAATGAATCGGCAAATTTAAGTGCTGTTGCTTTAAATGATATGGAAGTTTGTTTTATTCCTAAAGCCGAAATCATTAATGATTTGCAAAAAAACCCCGATTTTTCGATGGACATCTTGCAAAACATGGCACAAGATTTAAAGGAGAGCGACAATGTTATTGTAAACATGGCACAAAAATCGGTTAAACAACGTTTAGCAGAAGCGCTTTTATATAATCAAGGGCATTTTGGAGTAACCGACGATGGCTTTTTAAGTGTTGTTTTATCGCGTGAAGATTATGCAAACATAGTTGGTACTGCAACCGAGTCTGCAATAAGAATCTTATCTCAGTTTAAAAAAGATGGATTAATCTCTACTTCGGGAAAACAAATAAAAATTTTAAATAGCGATGGCTTAAAAAGAATAGAATAGTTTTTCTATTTTAATTTACACCAAATGCTTTAATTTCTTTAAATACCGATATTTGTAAAGCCTCCATTTGCAATTGGTACGGTTTCCATTTCTTTTCGAAAAATATATTAGTATTTATAAGTGCTGTATTAACAGCTTCTTTCGCATTTTTAACCAAAATGTTCTCGGTTTGAGTAATACCACTTTTTCTAGATCGCACATAACTTTTGGCTAATCCTAGCGTTTGGTTTACGGTAACTTCAGCATTTCTAGTTATACCTTGTCTAGTATCAATTTTTCCTAAATAGCTATCTAAAATTTTGTCTAGTTCTTTAATAATACTTTTACTAGAATCTATTGCGATTTTATACTTTTTCTTATCTAGTGTTTTTAATTCTCTTTGGTATTTTTTAGCTATATTTTTACTTTCCACCAATTGTTTCACTGCATCTGCAATGGTTTGTTGGTAGTTCTCTAGTACTTTTAACGTAGTATATACTTCGTTAATACTAGCTGTAGAAACCTCTAGTCTTGGGTCGCTTTTCACAATAAGGCTCTCTTCAGAAGTAATATTTCCATACTGCATTACAACTTTGTAAGTTCCTGGTTTTACAGTAACACCACTAGGTTCTCTTGTTTGCTTTCTTGTACTTCTTGTTGGTCTATCAACACCTTTTTCATTAAGATACCAAGTCCATTTATAAATACCAGTTTCTTTAGGTGTTTTACGTTTTAAAGTTCTTATTAATCGCTCGCCATCATAAATTTTCATGGTTAAAGAGTCCCACTTTATTTTGCTTTTAATTTTTGTAGAATCTAATTTTCCTTTTCCTTTTCCTTTTCCTTTTTCTTGTTTTTGCACTTTTACATAATACGCTAATTGTGCGCCAAACCCTTTGTTTTTACCTTGGTACATAGCATCTGCTCCAAACCTACTACCAGTTGGTTGTTGGTATGCAGCTTGATAAGCAATAGCAGGAGGGAACAGTTCCATTTTTTTATTTAATAACGTAGTGTTTCTTGCAATTTCACGTAGTGGTCTTATATCGTCAAGAACCCAAGCCGCTCGGCCAAAAGTTCCTATTACTAAATCGTGTTCTCGAGGGTGAATAACTAAATCTTTTACAGAAACAGTAGGGAAACCTTCGGTCCATTTTTTCCAACTTTTTCCAGC
>JBMZDY010000296.1:0-2393 GCA_049614585.1 Oceanihabitans sp. | reverse complement strand
AAATTTTAATATAGTAACCAACAATTTACAATCGTATAATAAAGCGTGGCAATACCTAGAAGGTGTGGTTCGAACAGCAGATATTATTTCTTTAAGCCAAGCAAAACAATTAGTAGAAGCAAAACAAAAAAGCAAAAACCTTTCTCTTGTTTGGGACGAGTCTTATAAAAAAGGTAAAATTTTCGAGTTTAAAATAGATAGCATAAATAGGCTTATAGAAGACAGTAAAGTATTGGTGAAATGGAACGGAAAAGCAATACAAGCAGAAAACACAGGAGAAAACGTTATTAATATACCAGGAAAAAACAGCTTTATCATCACTAAAATAAATGTTATTCAAAACCCAGAACAACACTTGGTAATAAATTTTTCCGATCCTATAAAAAAACAGCAAAATTTTGATGGATTGGTAAGCATTCAAAACTCTAAAAACCCAAAATTTATAGTAGAAGGAAATGTATTAAAAGTTTATCCTGCCACAAAAATTGTAGGTAATATTCTAGTCGATGTATTTCAAGGAATCGCAAATACAGATGGCTATAAATTAAAAAAATCGCTTTCAGAAAAAATCGCTTTCGAAGACGAAAAACCACAAATACGCCTTATTAATAATGGTGTAATATTGCCAAATTCTGAAGACTTAAAATTTAATTTTGAAGCGGTAAACTTAAAAGCCGTAGATGTACGAATAATTAAAATTTTTGAAGATAATATATTACAATTTTTACAAGACAACAACCTCAACAATACCAACCGAAACGATGTTCGTCGTGTAGGAAGGCGTATAGCAAAACAAACCATTACACTTCAAGACGAAAGCCAGAACACTGGAAAATGGAAAGCCTATAGTATCGATTTGTCTAAATACATAAAAGCAGATCCTGGAGCAATATATAGAATAGAGTTAGATATAAAAAAAGAGTATTCCCTTTATAATTGCACCCAAAATCAAACCGTTACAAATGCCGAAAATAATACCAGTTATCATGAAGAAGAAGATTATTACAACTATAATAACGGAACCTCTCCCGAAGAAGCAGACCAACTAGAAGAAGCGTATTGGGATAATCTAACCTATAGTTACCGCAATGAATATTATAACTGGAACGACAGGAAAAACCCATGTAAAGAGGCATACTACAAAAGCAAAACAATAGCGCAAAATTTATTGGCTTCAAACATTGGTGTTATTGCAAAAAAAGGAGCAAAAAACAATTATTACTTTGCTGTAACTAGCATATTAGATACCAATCCAGAAGCTGGAGCGACCGTTTCTATTTTTAATTTTCAACAACAAGAAATTGCAAGCACAAAAACAGATAGCGAAGGGCTAGCAACCTTACATGTAGAAAATCATGCCGCATTTGCTATTATTTCTAAAGGAAACAATACCAGTTACTTAAAATTAAACGATGGAAATTCTTTATCGATTAGCAAATTTGATGTTTCTGGAAATCGTTTACAACGCGGGTTAAAAGGCTACATATATGGCGAACGTGGTGTATGGCGTCCTGGAGACACATTACACTTATCTTTTTTACTTAATGATGCAGGAAACAAACTACCAAAAGGGCATCCTGTAAAAATGGAAATTACAGATCCTAACGGAAAATTGGTTTATAAAAATGTAACAACAAACAACCTTAATAATTTTTACACCTTTACAATAACAACCGCTAGCGAAGACAAAACTGGTAATTGGAATGCTAAAGTTTCGGTTGGTGGTGCTACTTTTTACAAAAAACTAAAAGTAGAAACCGTAAAACCAAATCGCTTAAAAATAAAAGTAGATTTTAAAGAAGAAGTTTTATCTAGTTCAAATCCATTACAAGGTAAAATAGATGTAAAATGGCTTCATGGTGCTTCAGCTAAAAATGTTCGAACAGAAATTAAAGCAAAATTTAGTAACGCTTACACTAGCTTTAAAAATTATAAAGACTACGTTTTTAGGGATCCAACACGATCTTTTTTAACCGAAGAGGTTGTGGTTTTTAATGGCAAAGTAGACGCAGAAGGATTAGCAGATTTAAACAACAAACTAAATGTTGGTAAAAATGCACCAGGAATGTTAAATGCACAATTTTTAGTACGCGCTTTCGAAAATGGTGGCGATTTTTCTATGCATGCTTTCAATAAAAAATATGCTCCCTATAATTCGTTTGTTGGTTTAAAATCGCCTAAAGGAAAAGCTTACGGTTCTTTCTTTACAAACCAAAATCAAAATTTCGATATCGTTGTAGTAGATGTAAATGGAAAGCCAATAAAAAGAAAAGGCTTAGAAGTAAAAATTTACAAAATAAACTGGCGTTGGTGGTGGAATTCTTCTTACGACGATTTAGCGTCTTACACTTCCAGTACTTACCATCAGCCATATAAAAACATGAAACTAGATA
>JBMZDY010000295.1:0-2395 GCA_049614585.1 Oceanihabitans sp. | reverse complement strand
CTCCTAGTTTTATACCTTAAAATCCGTGTAAAACAATAGCTTAAATTAGGATATATAAATGTATTAATACCATACAAATAAAACCAAATCGCAAACAACATATTGCTAAAAGCGAAAAACATAATTAATATAAAAATGAATCTCTATAAAAGAAAATGTATACTTATTCTATTAATTACTTTAGCTAGTTCTTGTAAAAAGATAGTAACCAAAAACAGTCAAAAAAAGAACACCAATACTATTGAAACTAAAAATGAATTAAAACCACCTTTTAGCATTTTTAGTGAAACAAAACACGCTACTTTAAATGGTATGGTTAGCGAGTTTGTATGGCAAATTCATCAAGATAAAAAAGGAAATTATTGGTTTGGAACAAACCATGATGGCATTATATTATACAACAATAATTCGCTTTTGCAATATACTCCAGAAGATGGTATAGGAGGAAATGCTGTAAGAGTAATTATCGAAGATGCATTAGAGAATATTTGGTTTGGCACATCGAATGGTTTAACAAAATACGATGGTAAAAAATTTACAAATTACACTACAAAAGATGGCTTGGTTGCTAATGAAATTTGGGACATTGTAATTGACAAAAAAGGCACATTATGGATTGGTACTGTAGGTGGAGTAAGTACATTTGATGGGAATAATTTTGAAACTTTCGAAGTACCAAAACCTAAGGTTTCAAACCCAGAACCAATGTTATCAAAAAATAGAGTAAGTGCAATACTAATAGATAAAAACGAGCACTTTTGGTTTGTAAACGATGGTTATGGCATAACAAAATATAATGGTAGTTCGTTTAAATTTTTTACTACCAAAAATGGATTGACCGATAATAATGTAGCAGATCTTCTTGAAGACAGTAAAGGAAATATTTGGATTGGAACTTTCTATGGTGGACTAAGCAAGCTAAACAGGAGTACATTTACAAACTTCACACAAACTGGTATAATTAACGGTATAGAAACCTATAATTTATTTGAAGACAAGAAAGGTAATATTTGGTTCTCTGCAGAAAACTATGGTGTTTATTGTTATAATGGAAAGAAGTTTACACAATTTACCATGCAAGACGGACTAGCTACCAATACCATTCAAGCAATTTATGAAGATAAAAAAGAGCAAATTTGGTTTAGCACTTGGAGCGGAATAAGCCTTTATAATGGAAAAGAAATAAGCAATGTAGCAGATAAAGAACCTTGGACAAAATAAACTATACGTATAGCGATTCTATAAATACAACAAATAATTTAGTAAATTTAAAAAGTAATAAACCAAAAATAAAAATTTAATACCTATGAAAGTAACAGCTGAAAAAAACGAAAAAGTTGCTAATATGATTTTTGCAACAATTTATCCACTTTACTGGAATAGATTAGAAAAACACGGCAGAACAAGAGAAGAGTTCCATCAAGTATTAGAGTGGTTTACTGGTTTTAACGAAAAAAAATTACAATCTTTAATCGAAGAAAAAGTAACCTTTAGAACATTTTTCGAGCAAGCCAAAATCCATTCCAATGCACACCTAATTAAAGGAGTTGTTTGTGGTTATCGAATTGAAGAAATAGAAGATGAATTTGAAGTATATAAACAATGTAGACAAATGGAAAAGCTAATAGATGAATTAGCAAAAGGAAGAAAAATGGAAAAGATTTTGAGAAAAGAAAAGCAGATACAGCTTTAAATTTAATATTAAACATTCCAAAAAAAAATCAATTAAAAAGGTCAATGATTCAAATACTTCAAGCTAGCACAAAACATATTGAATTATTGGTCAAAATTGGAAAACAAACATTTATAGATACGCATGGTAATAGTGCCTCAAAAGAAGATATTTATAACTTTATCTTAAAAACGTATAATAAAAAAGCAATATCTAAAGAATTTGAGAACCCCAATATTCAATATCATATTATCTATTACAACAAAATTGCTGCGGGGTTTTCTAAAATAGAGCTAAACATTTCTAACAAAAACATAAATAAAACTAACATAACTAAGCTAGATAGAATCTACCTTTTAAAAGAGTTTTTTGGTTATAAACTGGGTTTAAAACTATTAGAATATAATATTCAAATATCTAAAAAAAGAAACCAGAAGGGAATTTGGTTAGCAGTTTGGGTAGAAAACGAAAGAGCAATTAATTTTTATACAAAAGCAGGTTTTAAAATTGTGGGAAAATATAATTTTCGAATTTCTAAAACACACACAAACCCAAACCATATTATGTATTTAAAATATTTATAACTTTTGCCAATAACCAGGCTTGTTTATTGCAAAAACAAAGATTTAAATGAAAAATCCTACAATTTTATACTCAAACTCATAAAACTTTATTAACTTTAGGTAAACCTAAAAACTAACCAAGCACTAATCCCTAGGCATT
>JBMZDY010000294.1:0-2431 GCA_049614585.1 Oceanihabitans sp. | reverse complement strand
AAGACACATTAGATAAAATTCATATTAAAAATGCAACTTCTAAAACACCAGTTTTAGGAATTACAGGAACAGGAGGAGCTGGTAAATCTTCTTTAGTAGACGAGTTGGTTCGTCGTTTTTTAATCGATTTTCCAGAAAAAACAGTAGGCTTAGTATCTGTAGATCCTTCTAAACGAAAAACAGGAGGAGCACTTTTAGGAGATCGTATTCGTATGAATGCCATCAACTCACCAAGAGTGTATATGCGTAGTTTGGCTACACGTCAATCTAACTTAGCATTGTCTAAATATGTAAATGAAGCAGTTGAGGTTTTAAAAGCTGCAGAATACGATTTAATCATTTTAGAAACTTCCGGAATCGGACAATCTGATACAGAAATCATAGAACATTCTGATGTTTCTCTATATGTAATGACACCAGAATTTGGTGCAGCTACACAGTTAGAAAAAATAGATATGCTAGACTTTGCAGATCTAGTTGCAATAAATAAATTTGATAAACGTGGTTCTTTAGATGCATTACGCGATGTAAAAAAACAGTACATGCGTAACAACAATCTTTGGGATACTCCACAAGAACAATTACCTGTATTTGGTACAATTGCTTCCCAGTTTAACGATCCAGGAATGAATACGCTGTACAAAGCAATCATGGATAAATTGGTGGAAAAAGCAGATTCTGAATTGAAATCTACTTTCAAAATTTCAGAAGAAATGAGCGAGAAAATTTTTGTTATTCCTCCTTCACGTACACGTTATTTATCTGAAATTGCTGAAAATAATCGTGGTTACGATAAGAAAGCAACAGAGCAAGTTGAAGTTGCGCAAAAGCTTTACGGAATTTATAAGACATTAGAATCTGCACTTAACGTTATTGCGAGTGAAACGAAGCAATCTCTTATAAATAAGCATGGATTAAATAGTGAAGAGATTCTTCGCTGCGCTCTGAATGACAAAGGGAATGTCATTCCGACAGAAGGAGGAACGACTGACGAGGAATCTCAAAGACAATTGTTAGATTTATTAATTAAAGAATTTGACAGAGTAAAATTAAACCTAGATCCTTATAATTGGGAAGTAATTACTGGTTGGGACGAAAAAGTAAACAAATACAAAAACCCTATTTATAGCTTTAAAGTAAGAGATAAAGAAATTAAAATTGAAACACATTCTGAATCCTTATCGCATTTACAAATACCACGAGTTGCTTTACCAAAGTACCAAGCTTGGGGAGATTTATTACGTTGGAGTTTGCAAGAAAATGTACCAGGAGAATTTCCATATACTTCTGGCTTGTATCCTTTTAAACGTACTGGCGAAGATCCAGCACGTATGTTTGCAGGAGAAGGAGGTCCAGAACGTACCAACAGACGTTTTCATTATGTAAGTGCAGGCTTGCCAGCAAAACGTTTATCTACTGCTTTCGATAGTGTTACACTTTATGGGAACGATCCAGATTTACGTCCAGATATCTACGGAAAAATTGGTAATGCTGGAGTTTCTATCTGTTGTTTAGACGATGCTAAAAAACTGTATTCTGGTTTCGATTTAGCCAATGTGATGACTTCGGTAAGTATGACTATTAATGGTCCTGCGCCAATGTTATTAGGCTTTTTTATGAATGCTGCAATAGACCAACAATGCGAAATGTACATTACAGAAAATGGTCTAGAAAAAGAAGTAGAAGCTAAAATAGCTGCTATTTATAAAGGGAAAACACGTCCTAGTTATAATGGCGATTTACCAGAAGGAAACAATGGTTTAGGTTTAATGCTTCTTGGTGTAACTGGAGATCAAGTATTGCCAGCAGACGTTTACGCAGAAATTAAAAAGAATACCATTGCACAAGTTCGTGGAACGGTTCAAGCAGATATATTAAAAGAAGACCAAGCACAAAACACATGTATTTTTTCTACCGAATTCGCATTGCGATTAATGGGAGATGTACAAGAGTATTTTATAGAAAATAATGTGCGTAATTTCTATTCGGTTTCTATTTCTGGTTACCATATTGCAGAAGCAGGAGCAAACCCAATTACGCAATTAGCATTAACCTTATCTAATGGTTTCACTTATGTGGAATATTATTTAAGTCGTGGAATGGACATCAATAAATTTGGTCCAAACTTATCTTTCTTTTTCTCTAACGGAATCGATCCAGAATACGCAGTAATTGGTCGTGTAGCTAGAAAAATTTGGGCTAAAGCAATGAAGCACAAATATGGCGCAAATGCTAGAGCGCAAATGCTTAAGTATCATATACAAACTTCTGGACGTAGTTTACACGCTCAAGAAATCGATTTTAACGATATTCGTACCACATTGCAAGCATTGTATGCAATTTACGATAACTGTAACTCGTTACACACCAATGCGTACGATGAAGCAATTACAACACCAACCGAAGAGTCTGTGCGTCGTGCCATGGCAAT
>JBMZDY010000293.1:0-2487 GCA_049614585.1 Oceanihabitans sp. | reverse complement strand
TATCATTGCTATTGAAATTAACCCGCGTGTTTCTAGATCTTCTGCACTTGCAAGTAAAGCAACTGGTTATCCTATTGCAAAAATAGCAGCAAAATTAGCTATTGGTTATCATTTAGACGAGTTAGATAATCAAATTACTAAATCTACTTCGGCATTATTCGAGCCTACATTAGATTATGTTATTGTAAAAATTCCGCGTTGGAATTTCGATAAATTCGAAGGCAGCGATAGAACGCTAGGATTGCAAATGAAATCTGTTGGAGAAGTAATGGGAATTGGACGTTCGTTTCAAGAAGCATTACATAAAGCAACACAATCTTTAGAAATTAAACGTAACGGTTTAGGTGCAGACGGAAAAGGATACAAAGATTACGATCAAATTATTAGCAAACTAAAATATGCTAGTTGGGATCGTGTTTTTGTGATTTACGATGCCATTCAATTAGGAATACCATTAAGTAGAATTCACGAAATTACAAAAATAGACATGTGGTTTTTAAAGCAATATGAAGAATTGCACATGCTAGAAAAAGAAATTTCTACTTTTAAAATAGATTCTATTCAAAAAGATTTATTGCTAGAAGCCAAGCAAAAAGGCTATGGAGATAGGCAAATAGCGCATATGTTAGGTTGTTTAGAAAGCCAAGTATATAATAAACGTGAAGAATTAGGAGTAAATAGAGTATATAAATTGGTAGATACTTGTGCTGCAGAATTTAAAGCAATGACACCTTATTACTATTCTACTTTCGAAAACGATGTAGAAACTATAGATGGAAAACGCTTTGCTGACAACGAAAGTGTTGTTACCAATAAAAAGAAAATTATAGTACTTGGTTCTGGACCAAATAGAATTGGTCAAGGAATTGAGTTCGATTATTGTTGTGTGCATGGTGTATTAGCTGCTGCCGAATGTGGTTACGAAACCATTATGATTAATTGTAATCCAGAAACCGTTTCTACCGATTTTGATACTGCCGATAAATTATATTTCGAACCTGTTTTTTGGGAACATATTTACGATATTATTAAACACGAAAAACCAGAAGGTGTAATCGTGCAACTTGGTGGGCAAACCGCATTAAAATTAGCCGAAAAACTAACCAAGTATGGAATTAAAATTTTAGGAACAAGTTTTGAAGCGCTAGATTTAGCAGAAGACAGAGGCTTGTTTTCTAATATGCTTAAAGAAAATAATATTCCTTACCCTAAATTTGATATTGCAACTACAGCAGACGAAGCTGCAGCAATTGCAGATGTTTTAGATTTTCCAATATTGGTAAGGCCATCTTATGTATTAGGTGGTCAAGGCATGAAAATTGTAATTAACAAACAAGAATTAGAAGAGCATGTAGTTGATTTATTAAGGCAAATGCCAGGAAATCAATTGCTTTTAGATCATTATCTTGATGGTGCAATAGAAGCAGAAGCAGATGCTATTTGCGATGGCGAAAATGTATACATTATTGGTATTATGGAGCATATAGAGCCTTGTGGTATTCACTCTGGAGATAGTAATGCTACCTTGCCTCCTTTTAATTTAGGGGAGTTTGTAATGCAACAAATAAAAGACCACACTAAAAAAATTGCTTTGGCTTTAAATACTGTAGGATTAATAAATATACAGTTTGCTATTAAAGACGATATAGTTTATATTATTGAGGCAAACCCAAGAGCATCTCGTACTGTGCCATTTATATCTAAAGCATATGGAGAACCTTACGTTAATTTTGCAACCAAAGTAATGCTAGGAGAGAAAAAGGTTACCGATTTTAATTTTAAGCCAGAGCTTAAAGGGTATGCAATAAAACAACCAGTATTCTCCTTTAATAAGTTTCATAATGTAAATAAACAACTTGGCCCAGAAATGAAAAGTACTGGAGAAAGTATTCTATTTATTGATAGTTTAAAAGACGATGAATTTTACAATTTGTATTCTAGGCGTAAAATGTATTTAAGTAAGTAATTACTTAAATTTATAAATAAAAAAAGCGAAGTATATTATACTTCGCTTTTTTTATTTTATACTTTTTATGTTACATAACATTCGTAAAAACAATTCCTGTTATTATGGCAATACCAAAACTTATTAAAGTACCTATTAATATGTATTCGGTAAGTTTACGGTGTTTACTTTCTTTTAAATCGCCAAACCTAAAAACAGATTTTGCGGTTATTAAAAAACCAACAGCTTCCCAATGGCCAACCACAATAAAAAGGAATACTAAAATACGCTCTAAAATTCCTATGTAGCGTCCTGCATCTTTTAAAGATTCATTTCCTTCGGTAAGTTTAGAAATATCCCATTTGCTAAAAATGGTTTTCATTATTATAGAAACGGGTTGTGTTAAAAAGGCCAAACAGGCTAGTAAAAGTAAATTCTTTTCAGAAAAAAGGACATTAAATTTTATTTCTGTATTGGTGTAAACCAAGTAGGTTGTTACTAGTACAGTAATATGTAGTACTTGGTCTATAAAAAATAGAAGT
>JBMZDY010000292.1:0-2506 GCA_049614585.1 Oceanihabitans sp. | reverse complement strand
AATTTTAATAATATTGAAAACAAATACCAAATTCAATTAAAAAACCAACAATTACAAGACAGTAGCATGTATACATTTAACAAAGCTAGCTATATGTACTACTTTAAAAAAATAGACACTTTAAATACTAAAGTTGTTGGCGTTGCAGATAATATAAATACAAACAATAAAGCGCTTAACAAGCAAAAAATTAATATAATAAAACAACAATTTGGTAAAGGATCTATAATAATTAGCACTTTTCCGCAGGCATTTACCAATTACTTTTTATTAACCAAACCCAATCAAAATTATACAGCAGGATTGGTTTCGTACATATACAATACCAAGCCAATTTATGTAGATATGCACTACAAATCTGGCAAATCTTTTTATAGCTCACCAATTTATATTTTACTAAATACAAAAGAGCTAAAATGGGCTTATTACCTTCTATTAATTGGGGTTTTTATTTATATCATTTTCGAAGGAAAACGAAAACAACGAGCAATACCAATAATAAAACCATTACAAAACAAAACTGTAGATTTTACCAGAACCATTTCTAATATGTATTATGAAAAAGGAAAGCATAAAGAAATATTAAACCATAAAATAAATCATTTTTTAGAATATATAAGATCTAATTTTCATCTTAAAACCAACAATATAGATGCAGTTTTTATTAAACAATTAGCAGCAAAAAGTAATAATACAATAGAAGACACAAAAACTCTTTTTAACCATATAAATAATTGCCAAGAAAAAACAACAATTAGCAATTTAGAATTAGAGAAAATAAACACCTTAATGGAAACATTTAAAGCACAAAACAAATGGAAGAAAACCAAGAATTAAATTTTAATAATCGAATTCCTTTAGAAGATTTAAAACAAGCAATAGACCAAATAAAACAAGAATTAAGCAAAGTTATAATTGGTCAGAATAACTTTATAGAGTTATTAATAGTTGCGCTATTAGCAGATGGCCATGTATTAATAGAAGGCGTACCAGGAATAGCAAAAACCATAACCGCAAAACTATTTGCAAAAGTTTTAAAAACCAATTTTAGCAGGTTGCAATTTACACCAGATTTAATGCCTAGTGATGTATTAGGAACTTCTATACTAAATATGAAAACTTCGGAATTTGAATTTAGAAAAGGTCCCATTTTTTCGAATATTGTTTTAATAGACGAAATAAATAGAGCGCCTGCAAAAACCCAAGCTGCTCTTTTTGAAACTATGGAAGAACGCCAAGCAACTATAGACGGGTTTACTTACAAACTAGAGGCTCCTTTTATGGTATTAGCTACCCAAAACCCAATAGAGCAAGAAGGTACTTATGCACTACCAGAAGCGCAACTAGACCGTTTTCTATTTAAAATAAAAGTAGACTACCCAACTTTAGAAGAAGAAATACAAATTATAGAAACACACCACCAACGAAAAGGAGTACAAGCTCCTTCTTTAATTAATACAATTCTAGATGCAGCTACATTAGCAGCCTTTAAAACAAAAATACAGGCCATTTTAGTTGAAGAAAAAATTATTAAATACATTGCACAAATAGTTTCGAAAACTAGAAACCATCCGCATTTATATTTAGGTGGCTCTCCTAGAGCTTCTATTGCAATATTAAATACTGCAAAATCTTTTGCAGCTATACAAGGTCGCGATTTTGTTATTCCTGAAGATGTAAAAAAAGCAGTTACTCCAGTATTAAACCATAGAATAATATTAACGCCAGAACGCGAAATGGAAGGCATGACAACCGAACAGGTTATAGAAATGGTAGTACAGTCTATAGAAGTGCCTAGATAATTAAATATGAAAAACAAAAAGCAATATTATAACTAGTGAAATTTTTAAAATCGCTTTACATACATAACCAGTTTTATATCTATATATCGATAAATGCAATTTGCTTTTTAGTATCGTATTGGATTAAAATATTGTATCCTATAGCATGGATATTAACACTAATATTAAGCGTATTATTTCTTGCAGATTTAATAGTGCTTTATCGTTTTAATAAGGGATTGCATGCAAGGCGAATATTACCAGAAAAATTTTCAAATAGTGACCAAAACCCTGTAGCCATAACCATAACCAACCAATACCCTTTTTCTATTTACACAGAAGTTATAGACGAGCTCGCTGTACAATTTCAAAAAAGAGATTTTAAATATTTACATACTATTAAAACCAATCAAACCCACGATTTTAATTATATGGTTCGTCCTGTTTCTAGAGGCGAATATGTATTTGGCAACCTAAATGTGTATGCTTCTTCTTTTTTAAAAATTATTAAACGAAAATATCAGTTTCAAAAGCATCAAATGGTAGCGGTTTACCCTTCATTTATACAAATGCAACAGTACGATTTTTTAGCAATAAGCAATAAGCTAACCCAATTTGGTTTTAAAAAAATTCGTAAAATAGGAAACTCACAAACGTCCGAGCAAATAAAAGATTATGTGCAAGGCGACGACTTTAGAACCGTAAACTGGAAAGCAACGGCAAAA
>JBMZDY010000291.1:0-2508 GCA_049614585.1 Oceanihabitans sp. | reverse complement strand
TAAATTATCAGCTTAATTCAATTTTAACCTGTAGCCATATTTCAGGACAAGACACGATTTATTTAATACTAGAAAGCGTATTATGGATACCAATACAGATACGTTTACTAGTAATAGCGAATTTCAATGGCGAGAACGTAGTTTTAATCTTTCGTTTACCTATAGATTTAACCAAAAGAAAAAGAATAATAGAAGTAGAAATAGCGGGAATGGTGAAATGGAGTTTGAAGGGTAAAACTATCTATACTTAAGCTAATAGTTTTTAAACTTTTTTACTTGTTTTTATTTTTTTAAAAGAAACTGCTAATGGTTATATAGCTGCATATAGCAAGAGCAAGAACACTTATTTTTGTTAAATTCTTGCTTTTGTTTTTAAATATAAAAAGAATCCCTAGTATTAGAAAAAATAGTTGTGCTATAAGAAAAGGAATGCTTAACAGTTCTCTTAAAACGCCTATAATAACAAAATCTATTTTATAATAATTTACCAACCAAATAAGTGTAAAATACAATACAATAGAAAAGTTTATTATGGTTAAATTTCTATTCGTAATAATTTTAGGCATACTATAAAATTAAAGTATTAGTGTAGCTCTTTTCTATAGGTTTTTCTACGCTTTATTACTTTTGGGTTAAAGTTTTTCCATAATTGCTGAATAGCAATATTATCGGCTAGTTCTGGAGTTCGAATACAATTTTCAATACCTTTTTCGGCAAACGTTTTGTAGTATTCGTCAAAAATAATTGCAGTTATACCTTTGTTTTGGTATTCGGGAAGTATACCTATTAAGTAAAAAATAACATCTTTACTTTCTTTTTTAGCTTTTAAAAGTTTTAAAAATCCAAAAGGGAAAAGTTTTCCGTTAATTTCTTGTAAAGCTTTAGAAAAAGAAGGCATTACAATTGCAAAGCCAACCATCTTGTCGTCTTTATCCATTACAAATTTTATGTATTCTGGATTAATAAAGCTAATAAATTTTTTCTTGAAATATTCTTTCTGTATATCTGTAATTTCTACAAAAGAAGAAAGAGATGCATAAGCAGTATTAAACAAATCGAACATTTTATTTGCATAAGGCATTACTGCTTTGGTTTCTTTAAAATTAACCGATTTTACACCATACCTTCTTTTAATTAAGCCACTAGCTTTGGTAAACGTTTCGGGTTTAATATCGGTATATTTAAACTTGCTTTCTACATACTCCTTTTCGGGTTTATAGCCAAGTTTTAAATAGTGCTCTTTGTAATACGGATGGTTGTACCAAGTTATCATGGTACCAGGAACATCGAAACCTTCGGTTAATACGCCTACTTTATCTAAGTTGGAAAAGCCTACAGGACCTTCGGTATATTCTAGGTTGTTTTCTTTACCAATTTTTGTAACCTGTTCTAATAAGACTTGAGAGACTTCAATGTCATCAATAAAATCGAACCAGCCAAAACGCATTTTTTTCTGGTTTTGTTTCTTCACTTCTAACCAATTAATAATAGCAGCAATTCGCCCTACAATTTGGTTGTTTTTGTAAGCTAAAAAGAAATATGCATCAGCATCTAAAAAAACGGGGTTTTCTTTTTTATCGAAAGTTTTTAATTCTTGTGCTATTATTGGTGGTACCCAATATTTAGAGTTTTTATAAAGAGAAAAAGGAAATTTTACAAAAGCTTTTAAATCTTTTTTCGAATGTACTTGTTTAATTGTAATCATAAAGGAGAAACCTTTTTATTCATCAAAATCTTGGTTAAGCTTTTCTTTTTTACGCTTTTTGGATTTTTTAGCGTCTTTATCTTTTTTACCCTTTTTTCCTTTTTTACTTTTTCCATCGCCAACTTTATTATTGTTGTCAATTTTTTTGTCTTTATGAAAATCTAATCGGTAAGAAGCACCTAATGTAACTCCTAATACCGAAGGGGTATCTTTTGTATTTAGTGTTAAAGCGGTATCTAACTGAAAATTTCTTCCCCATAAATATGCACCTCCAAAACGTATTAAATTATCGGCATAAAAATCGCTACTTATACCTTGTGTTTCTCCAAATACAACCCATTGCTGGTTAATCGATTTGGTAAGGGTAAGTATGTATTGAAAATCGGATTGTTTTGTGCCAATCCTGTCTTTTAAAAAGTTTGTTACAAATACCCAACCACCAACAAAATTATTTTGAGTTGCAACCATTATTTTTGGACTAAAACCTTCAACACCATAAGCAGTGAATGGGTTGTCTTTCATGTCGAAATTAGCACCAACATAAACCGATACCGCTGGCAATAAATGTTTCCATTTAAAACTATGGTTTGCTTTCCAGCTATATAAATTTGGTTTTTCTTCTTCCATATTTTTGTATGGATCGTACACTAAGTATTTAGCACCAATTGTTAAAGATTTAAAATTGCTATACTTATCCTCATTACTTACTGTATTTGTAATTGTGCGCTTTGTAGATTGAAAAGCACCTTCAATATTAAGTTCTAATTGTTCCCACAGTAAGCCGTAACGAACAGCAAAATCAA
>JBMZDY010000290.1:0-2512 GCA_049614585.1 Oceanihabitans sp. | reverse complement strand
CGATACAATTATTGAAGAAATAACAGCAATGACTTACCCATCTGTAGGGGCGTTTTTAAAGACACATGTAGAAGGAAAAACACCAATTAATTATAACGAATTTTTCGAAAAAGCAGGTTTAGGTTTTTCTGAAGGAAGAGTAAAAACAAACTACATTCAAAATAAATCAGAATACATTTTTAAACCAAATAGCGAAACCATGACAATTGCTTTTACAGAGGCAGTAGCAAAAAATAGCTTTTGGCATGAAAATGGGGTAAAAGCTGGAGACGTCGTAAAAACTGTAGATGGTGTAGCATTAACAATGGCAACTGCACAACAAATATTAAGCGGTATGTATACTTGGCAGCCAGGAAAAGAAATTCATGTTGTTTTAGATAGAAATGGGGAAGAAGTAGTTATTAAAACTGCATTAACCCAATCGTACACAATTGCAGAAGGTTTAATGCCTAAAAAAGATGCAACCGAAAAACAAAACGCTTTGCGTAAAGCTTGGTTAAATAAGTAAAATAATTTCCAAGATTACCATCGAGTAATATATAAAGCTATCTATGTGTTTTAAACGTATAGATAGCTTTTTTTGTATTTAAACTTTTTTAATCTGCATCTTCTAAAAAGAAAATTGCTTCTACAGGTTTATTAAAAAGCTTGGCAATTTTTAATGCTAAAACAGTAGAAGGTACATATTTATTTTTTTCCATTGCGTTAATAGATTGCCTGCTTACACCAATTTTATTTGCTAAATCTGCTTGTGTTAAGTTGTGTATTGCACGTTCTACTTTTAAATTATTTTTCATAGCGATTAGGACTTTAATTTTAAAAAGTTAAAACGAAAAATAAAAAAGAAAAGTGGCGTAAACATATTAAATACTAACACATCAAAAAAAGTAAAACCGTAAACAAATAGAATAGTAAAAATTAGCACTATATAATTAAAAATTATTGCCCAAACTAAAGAATCCTTGCGTAGTTTGTATATAAATTCGTCTTCAATTTTTTCCTTTGTAAAACCTACAATTATACCACCAATTATTATGGTTAATGCAGCAATTTCATCTAAAATACTGTTTTTAATAATTTTAAAAAAGCCTTTTTCTTTACTAAAGAGCGCATCGTCATTATAGATAGAAAAAACAGGAACGCTAAGTGCATCCGACTCATACTGATTTACATAAATAAATATACCAGTTGCAATACCTAAAATTAAAAGTATCCAACCATATATTTTGTACTTATTCGGTAATAAATAATTCGTTTTCATAAGTATATGATTTAAAATTAGTTACACAAATGTAAAATAAACTTTACATTTAGACAAATAAAATTTACAAAAAGTAAATTATTCACTACTTTAAATCATAACAGAATAGCCAAAAAAGCATAAAATAAAAGCAATAGAGAATAAAGCTAATTTGCTATATTTTTTTAAATTTTTAAAAGAAATTATTAAAGCAAGAGCTATTACTAATAAGCATCCTACAAAGTTTAACCATAAAAATGGAAGGTTTATTATTTCGTATTGGTTTAATAAAAACAATCCAATTACAAGTACTTGTGTAATTAGTGCTGCTATAAAAACGGCATTTGCTTTTATCGTTTTAAAGAAAAATGCCAATAGAAAAATACCAAGCACATTGCCGTAAAAAATAGAACCTATAATATTTACAAGTTGAATTAAATTTTCGGCAAGGTTAGCTACACAAGCAACACCAATAGCTATAATACCCCAAGCAAGCGTAAACCATCTGGAGGTTTTAACCATTTCTTCTTCGGTTTTTTCACTGGTATTACGTTTGTATAAATCGATAGTTGTGGTACTGGCTAATGCATTTAATTCACTAGATGTACTAGACATAGCTGCGCTTAAAATAACCGCTAATAATAGACCAATTAAACCTCTTGGTAGGTTATTTAATATAAAATGAATAAATACATAATCCTTATCGTTGCTTTCTACTTTTATTTGTTGCTTTTCTCCTGCTTTATCTATTAAAAGTTTAGCTTCTTTTCTAAGGTTTTCGTTTTCTAAATTTGCTGTATGAATATCTTGTTTTAGCAAAGCAGATTCAGAAGAAACATATGCTTTAATTGTGTTTTGTTTTTTAGTATGTATTTGTTCTTGCTTTAATTGAAGTGCTTTGTAGTCTTCAGCAAATTCAGATTGTAACACCAATTCGGTTGCTGTAGGATTAAAGTTTACTGGCGCCTCGTTAAATTGATAAAACACAAATACCATTACACCAACAAGTAAAATAAAAAATTGCATTGGTACTTTTAAAAGGCCATTAAAAATTAAACCTAGTTGCATTTCTTTTAGCGATTTTCCAGAAAGATAGCGTTGTACTTGGCTTTGATCTGTTCCAAAATACGAGAGCATTAAAAAAGTTCCGCCAATTATTCCAGACCAAAACGTGTAGCGATTATTTAAGCTAAATGAAAAGTCTAAAACTTCCATTTTACCACTAGCACCTGCAATATCTAGTGCTTTAGAAAATGTAATTCCTTCTGGAAG
>JBMZDY010000289.1:0-2512 GCA_049614585.1 Oceanihabitans sp. | reverse complement strand
TTTACACCATCGCCAAAAATATCTCCATTTTCGTAAATAATTTCGCTAAGGTGCAAACCAATTCTAATATTTAGGTTTGGGTTTTTTTGTGTTCCAATATGTATATCGGCAGCGGCAGAAACAGCATCTGTTGCTGTAGAAAAAATAGCTAGTACGCCATCGCCTAGTTCTTTAATCCATTCGCCGTCGTATTTTTTTATTACTGCACGATGTATTAATCTGTTTTCGTCAAGTGTTTTTAGAGCTAAGCCTTCGTCTTTACTCATAAGGGAAGTAAAGCCTACTATGTCTGTAAACATAATACAGGCTAATTGTCTTTTTTTTGTAAGTGTACTGGACATTACAGCTAGTTTAGTTTGTAGCGCATATTATTTTATTAATAAAAATAAAACGCGTTATTTAAAGTTGTTTTGTAAGTAGCTATTAATCAATACAATGTAAATATAGGTAAAATTGAATTAAAAGGCTAAACTTTCTCTTTTTGCTATTTGTTTATAGAAATGAAGTTGGTATTAATAATATTTTAAATAGTTTTGTTAGTACTAAATGAATCCAGCCGAAGCATATATTATTAATAAGCAAGAGCCTTATCGTTCTATATTATTGCAATTGCAAATGGTTATTGAAAGTAAATTTCCAGAAATTGCATTAAAATATAAATGGCGAATCCCTTTTTATTATTTACATAACAAGCCCTTTTGTTATTTAAATGTAAATCTAAAAAAGAAGTATGTAGATTTGGTATTTTGTAATGGGAAGCAATTAGACCTTTGTGGCACGTATTTATTTGCTGATAAAAGAAAGAAAATGGCTTCTTTACGTTATACTTCTTTACAAGAAATTAATATAGCAGTTATTAATTTGGTTTTGGAAGCCTCTAAAAAGGAAATGTAACTACTTAAATTCTAAATATTCCGCCTACAGAAATAATGCGTTGTAAAAAGAAAAAGTGCTGCGATGCACTATCTGCTTTACTGCTTGTAGTTCTAATGTTTGGCATGTTAATGTAACCTCCTTTTAAACTCCCTTCAATATAAAAATATTTAAAAAATGTAAGGTTAATAGCTGCATTTACAGATATACCATAACCTGAAACATGAAACTCGTCGTAACGTTCTTTATGTAGTAAAGTCGTGTTTGTTTTTGGGTAAAGTACACCAGCTCCTAGACCTTCGGTAATATTAATTTGAAAAGTATCGGTATTACTAATATTTAATAATGAAGAAATATCGTCGAATCTATTAAATTCTGCGAATACATAATTTAAACCGTTGGTATGTTCGAATTTTAAAAAGTCTTCAGATACAAAATATGGGTTGCCATTAAAAGATTGATTGTAAATGCTTCCAGGATCGTCTGCTGGTAAATTGATATGTCCAGAAACGTTTTTGTATTTATTGCGTTTCATAACATATTTCATATGGTCTACTCCTAAAACTACATTGTATTTATCACTTATAAAATAACCAATTCTTAAATTGGTTTGCGGAATAGTCATTCTAGTTGGGTTAATGTAGTCTACATGCCAACCTTTTGGTTTGTCTTTTGCAGAAGCATCCTGTATTGTAAAATTGTAATCTTTTCCTTTAAATCGGATATCTGATTTTGAATAGGTCTCTCGGTTGCCTCCCCAACTAATAAAATACTTGCCTTTGTTAGATGCGGTATATTTTTTTATTTTATCTGTAGAAATAGATTCTTGCGAAAAAGTACAAAAACAACAAAAAATACAGACTAACGAAAGGTAAAGGTGTTTCATTTAAAGCGCGTTTACAGTTTTTTTAATTGCAACAAGATTGGTAAGTAGTTTTTCTAAATTATCTAAGTGCAACATATTTGCGCCATCACTTTTAGCATTTGCTGGGTCGAAATGGGTTTCTATAAAAAGGCCATCTACATTATTTACAACTCCAGCTCTGGCAATTGTTTCAATCATTTCTGGTCTTCCACCAGTAACTCCAGCGCTTTGGTTTGGTTGTTGTAAAGAGTGGGTTACATCTAAAATGGTTGGTGCATATTGACGCATAGTAGGAATGCCTCTAAAGTCTACAATCATATCTTGGTATCCAAACATGGTTCCACGATCGGTAATCCATGCTTTATTACTACCTGAGTCTTTTACTTTTTGTACAGCGTGTTTCATGGCTTCGGGGCTCATAAACTGTCCTTTTTTTAAGTTTACTACTTTGCCTGTTTTAGCAGCAGCAACAACCAAATCTGTTTGGCGAACTAAAAAAGCGGGTATTTGTAAAACATCTACATATTGTGCAGCAAGAGCCGCATCACTTACTTCGTGTATGTCTGTTACTGTAGGTACATTAAATTTTGCAGAAACTTTTGCTAGAATTTCAAGAGCTTTTTCGTCTCCAATACCAGTAAAACTATCAATTCTACTACGGTTTGCTTTTTTAAAACTTCCTTTAAATATGTATGGAATTTCTAGTTTGTTGGTAATTTCAATTACTTTTTCGGCAATTCTTAAAGCCATATCTTCACCTTCAATGGCACAAGG
>JBMZDY010000288.1:0-2523 GCA_049614585.1 Oceanihabitans sp. | reverse complement strand
AATTGCATTTGCTACAAGTACTAAGGTGTACATTTTGTTCCATTTGTATTTTTTCATAGTTAGGTAATCGTATTAAAAGATTAAACACAGGCAATAAGTAATGGCAATATTTTAAATATTGACATATTTGTATTTGCTGCTAAACTAATTGTTTTTACCAATAGAAAGCATATTAGCAAATAAGCGATAAGCGCCAGAAACACCAGCTGGAAACTCTCTAAAAAAGCTTAATCCAGTATAGATGTAATATCCTTTGCCATGTTTTGCTACTAGTAAACTTCCTGTTTTTGGTTTTTCTCCTTTATCGTGCATCGATAGAATAGGAGTAAATGCATTAGACCATTGATTTGGAAAATATAAACCGCGTTCTTGAGTCCAACCTTCAAAATCTTTTTCGGTTATTTTATTCGGAAAATTTAATAACTCGTGCTCTGGTTCTAGTAAAGTTACTTTTGCATTTTCGTCTGTTACTCGGTCTCTAGATAGTTTTAATTCGAAAGGAGCAAGGTTCTCTGTTTTTAGCCTATGTCGCGTGTTGTATTGTACAATCATATTGCCACCTTGAGCTACAAAATCGAATAATATTTGTTGTTTAAATTTTAATGCTTCAACCGTATTGTAAGCTCGAATTCCTATAACTACAGCATCGTATTTGTTTAGGGTTTCTGCACTTATATTGTCGGGTTTTATAGTTTCTACTTGGTAACCAATTTGTTGTAAACTTTCTGGTACAACGTCTCCAGCTCCTTCAATGTATGCTATTTTTTCTCCTTGTTTTTTTATGTTTAATCGTACTATTTTGCTTTCGCTAGGTAATAAAACGGTTTGAAAAGGAATGTGGTCGTATTCTATTTCTATTAATTCTTTAGTATATACTTTATCTGCAATGTGTATGTTTGGTGTTATTATTCCTTCACTTTGTTCTTTTGGAGGAATTATTGTAAAAATTAAGCTTTGTTCTTGTCCTTTATGGTTTATAGTAAATTTTTGTTTTTTAGGAAAAACTTTCCAATCCTTAGGATGCGAAATTTCTACAAAACCTTCTAGGTTATCTTTTCCAGCTTTTATTATTACCGGAATTTCTTTTTGTTTATCGTTTTCAAAAATTATTACTTTTTCGGCAATCTTAGCCGATGCTTCTGGAATAATTTCAAAGGGTTTATATACTTCCCCTTTTACAGGATCGTTGGTTTTGTAAACTACAGGTTTTTTAAAGGCTATATTGTAATTGTTAATAGATAGTTCAAAATAAGATTCTATTGCAGGATTGCTTTCTGGATTTCCTATTAAAGCTTTATCTGGTACTGCATACATGCCTAATGTGCCTTTTGTAGTTAGCCAATATGGACTGGAATACGATGCGTTTGCCGGAATTTTTATTTTTAAATCGTAATTTTTTCTAATATTATTATTTAATTCTTCTTGAGGATTTAAGCTTGTGTTTAAAGTTGGAATTTGAATGTTTTTTAATTTTATATCTAATCCACTTCTGTTTATTGCTTCTATTGTAAGGTTTAAATTTTGGTTTTGCGTTGCATGATTTGTTTCTGCTACTACTTCTAAATATAATCCTGCACAAGCTTCAATTAATGCTTTTATTTCTTTGGTTTTAATTTTTTTCCAATGTTGATTTTCAATTTTTTGAATAAGGGAATATGCTTTTAATAGCGCTGGTACAGAAGCTGCAGGATTACTAAAATTGAAATCTTTTTCTGCTTGATATAAAATATTTCCTATTTCATTTCCACCTTTTACACGATTCCAAGTGGTGTCTATTCCGTCAAATATATTCGATTTATTGTTTGGCATTTTGCCTTTTATTAATTCTATATATTCTTTTTGGCTACCTCGAGTTCCTGTATTACCAAAGCCTTGCGACTTATGTTGGCTTCTGCTTAACGATGCAATTTCGGTATTGCTTAAACCAATAGATGCATAATATTCTCCAATATCAAATTGCATTAAATTGCTTTTATCGGCTTTTTCAAAATTTTCTTTACTGCCATAAAACCACCAAGAGGTATTAAAAAATATACGTTGCGCTTGCCAAGTATTTTCATTTTTTAATTGATTAGGATATGCATTGCTATCGTTTGTTAAATCGAAAGCTTCTAGACTTAACATTGCAGAACTGGTATGGTGACCATGAGTTTTTCCTGGTGTTCTGTGGTCAAATCTATTAATAATAACATCTGGTTTAAATTGGCGTATTGCTAAAACCACATCGCTTAATACTTCTTTTTTATTCCATATGGCTAATGTCTCGTCTGGGTGTTTAGAATAGCCAAAATCGTTAGCTCTAGTAAAACGTTGTTCTCCACCATCTATACGTCTTGCTGCTAGTAATTCTTGGGTTCTTATAACGCCTAATAGTTCTCTTATTTCTGGGCCAATAAGGTTTTGCCCACCATCGCCACGCGTAAGCGAAAGGTATGCTGTACGTGCTTTAACATGGTTTGCCATGTAAGATATTAATCGTGTATTCTCGTCGTCTGGATGCGCTGCAACATATAATACCGATCC
>JBMZDY010000287.1:0-2543 GCA_049614585.1 Oceanihabitans sp. | reverse complement strand
AAAGATAATGCGCTTGGAATATTAAAAAAAATAAACGATAAGCATTTTACCACAGAAATAGGAAATTTTAATTTAGAAATAAACCTAGATCCTTTTGAATTAAAAAACGATTGTTTTGCAAAACTTCATAATCAATTAAAAACCTTACTTGAAAAAGCCAAAAAAGCAGCAAAATCTAGTAATGCAAAAGTTTTACTAACCGGTATTTTACCAAGCCTTTCTACTAAACATATTGGTATAGAAAACATGACACCAATACAACGGTATTTTGTGTTAAACGATGCTATAAAAGAATCCAGAAAACAAGAATTTAATATACATATTAAAGGCGTAGACGAGTTAAACTTATTACATAATTCGGTTATGTTAGAAGGTTGTAATACTAGCTTTCAAGCACATTTACAAATAAATCCAGACAACTTTATAGATAGTTATAATTGGGCACAAGCAATCTCTGGACCAGTTTTAAGTATTTGTGCAAACTCGCCATTATTATTTGGAAAAGAGCTGTGGAGCGAAACCAGAATAGCCTTATTTACACAAAGTGTAGATACCAGAGCAAATTCTTTTTTGTTAAACGAAAAACAAGCAAGAGTTAGTTTTGGTAATAATTGGGAAACAGGAACAATTTCAGATATTTTTAAAGACAATATTTCTCGATTTAGAAGTTTAGTAACTTCAAAATTTGAAAAAGATAGTGTAGAAATGTTGGCTCAAGGAGAAATACCTAAACTTAAAGCCTTATGCTTACATAACGGTACCGTTTATCGATGGAATAGAGTGTGTTATGGTGTTGGTAACGGTAAGCCACATTTACGAATTGAAAACAGGTACATTCCAGCAGGACCATCTACTACAGACGAAATAGCAAACATGATGTTTTGGGTAGGATTAATGATGGGAAAACCAAAAAAATACCAAAATATTCAAGATACAATGGATTTTAAAGATGCGAAATCTAATTTTTTTGGAGCTGCAAGGTATGGTATGGCTGCCCAATTTAAATGGGACGGTAAAATTGTTTCTAGTCAAGAATTAATATTAAATCAATTTTTACCAATGGCTTACAAAGGCCTTTATAGTATGGGTGTTTCGCCTAAAGATGCAGAGTATTATTTAACCTTTATAGAGAATAGAGTGCAATCTCTTAATGGATCCGATTGGATAATTAACAGCTATAGAAACTTGTTAAAAACAAAAAAAAGAAAAGAAGCATTACAAATTTTAACCGAAAATATATACTTAAAACAAGAGCACGACTACCCTGTTTCTACCTGGAATACACTAGAAAAAGAACAAGAAGCGACTTTTACTTTAGAAACAAAAGTATCTCATATTATGAATACAGATATATTTTCGGTAGATAAAAAAGATAGTTTAGAATTGGTGTTATATATAATGCAATGGAAAAACATTCACCACATGCCTGTAATTAATAATAAAAAAGATTTAATAGGCTTATTAAGCTGGTCGGATATTAAAACCGAAGTAAACAATAAAACAAAAAGTAATAAAACAATTAAAGATTTTATGAAACAAGAGGTATTTACAACCACACCAAACACAACACTTCTTGCGGCAAAAACCATAATGAAAAAACATAATATAAGCTGCTTACCTGTGGTAAAAGAAAATAAATTAATAGGTATTATAACAAGAAAAGATTTTTAAAGTATATGATAACAGTTAATTATAAACCCACTACAACAAGTAACAATAGTACAAATAGCACCAATAGAATTATAGGTAAAATACAAGGTGCAAATAAAGGACCAACCCTTGTTTTTTTTGCAGGAATACATGGAAACGAAACTGCAGGAGTAATAGCACTTAAAAAAGTATTTAAAACATTAATACCAGAAGAAATAAATGGTACCATATATGGCATTATAGGAAACTTAACAGCGCTAAGCGCAAATCAAAGATATATAGACGCAGATTTAAATAGACTTTGGACCAAAAAACAGTTGCAAAATTTAAAAAGCAAAAAAGAATTAAATAATGAAGAGGAACAACAAATAGAACTATTAGAATTACTTAATCAAATTATTAATACCCATTCTGGGCCTTTTTATTTTATAGATTTTCACACTACTTCTAGCAAAACATTACCTTTTATAACCATTAACGATGCTTTAATAAACCGAAAATTTTCTAGCTTATTTCCGGTTCCAATTGTATTGGGTATAGAAGAGTACCTTAATGGTCCCTTATTAAGCTATATTAACGAGTTAGGATATGTTTCTTTAGGATTTGAATCTGGACAACACCAAGAAGAAGAAGCCATACAAAATTGTATTTCGTTTATACACTTAGCAATGGTTTTTGCTAAAGCAATACCAATGGAAAAGGTAATAGGATTTCCTATTTATTACAACCAATTAAAAACAAATTCTAATAATATTTCTGAAATTTTTGAAGTTGTTTATTTGCATCGAATTCAAGAAAAAGAAAATTTTAAAATGAAACCCGATTTTAAAAGTTTTGAAAACATTTATAAAAAAACCGAATTAGCAACTAGTAATAATAAGCCTGTATTATCG
>JBMZDY010000286.1:0-2582 GCA_049614585.1 Oceanihabitans sp. | reverse complement strand
TACAATTTTGCTAGACCAAATATAGATTCTATAGTTTTCGAGAAAATAAATAGAAACCCAAAGCGAAAAGCTAGAATAGAACGGTTTTTATCTAAAAAACAATTAGACAAATATCTTCAAGCAAAAATAGATTTTAATAAGTGGCTTAAAAAAACTGGAGAAGCTCCTGTAATTGTAGACAGTTCGAAAACAAATAGATCTGTAAAAAAACTGGAAGCTTATTATTTTAATAATGGCTGGTTTAATGCACAAGCATCTGCAACAACCGATACGCTAAAAAACAAAAGAGCAAGTATTAGCTACCATGTAAAAACAGGAAAACCTTATGTAGTAGACTCTTTAGTAACTTCTATAAAAACACCTGTACTAGACTCTTTATACCAAACAGAAGCGCATAAATCTTTATTAAAAAAAGAGCAGTATAAAACCATTAATTTCGAAAACGAACGTCAACGAATTGCCAATCAGTTTTTAAATTCTGGTGTATTTCATTTTAGTCAAGAATATATTTCTTTTGAAATGGATACTATTGCCAATAACCAAAAAATATTAGTAGATCTACAAATTAAAAATCGATCGGTTAGAAAGCAAGATTCTATGTACCGAATTCCTTTTAAAATATTTAAAGTAAAAGATGTAAATATTTATACAGACAACACTTTCGACAACAAAGACCAAATTATAAACGACACCATAAAACACAACGGTTACAACCTATATAGTGTAGGCAAAATGCGATTTAAACCTAAAGCATTAACCAATGCTGTTTTTATAACACCAAACAGTCTTTTTAAAGACAAAAACAAGACAAACACCTATAGGCATTTAAGTAATTTAAAGACTTTTAAATACCCAAAAATAGAATACCTAGAAAACCCAGACACAACTTTAACAGCAAATATTTATTTAACACCATTAAAGAAATTTAAACTAAATTTTAGTGCAGAAGCTTCGCAAAGCAATATACAAACTATAGGTTTTGCATTAAACCCAAGCTTACTTATGCGTAATATTTTTCGTGGTGCCGAAACTTTAGAACTTTCGGCAATTGGTTCTATTGGCGCATCAAAAGACGCAGCAAATAGCAGAGACAATTTTTTCGATATTAATGAAATTGGTGCTAATTTAAAACTTACAATACCGCGATTATTTTTTCCTATAAATACCGAAAAATTAATACCAAAACACATGTTTCCTAGTACTAGAATTACACTAGCAACAACCAGTCAAACAAATGTTGGGCTAGACAAACAAACTTTTACTGGAGCGTTTAATTACAAATGGTTTCCTACAAAAATAGGCACCAACAGATTCGATTTATTTAACATTCAATATGTTCGTAATTTAAATACAGGAAATTATTTTAATGTATACCAAAACTCTTATAATAGCTTAAATAATATAGCGCAAGATCTAAATTATAACAATGGCGAAAACTTAAGTTTCCCAGAACAAACCAATACATTTATTAACGATGTTTTAAACCAAAACACCATTTTATTACCAAGCGATAGCGACTACCAAACCGTTTCTGCAATAAACGAGAGAAAAGAAAGACTAACCGAAAACAACCTTATTTTTGCATCGAATTATAATTTTGTTCAAGACAAAAGAGAAAGCCTGTTTGACGAAACCTTTTCTATATTTAGGTTTAAAATAGAACTAGCAGGTAACTTGCTATCTAGTGCTGCTAAAATTTTAAGTCTAGAAAAAAATAACGATGGCAGGTACGAACTTTTTAATGTAGCATATTCGCAATATGTAAAAACCGAAATCGATTATATTCGTCATTGGGATTTAGGTAAAAAAAACATACTAGCAGCACGTGGATTTGCAGGAATTGCAATTCCGTATGGTAATTCTAAAAACATACCATTTTCAAAAAGTTTCTTTGCAGGAGGCACAAACGATAATAGAGCTTGGTCTGCTTATAGCTTAGGTCCAGGAAGCTCTAAATCTAATAATGAGTTTAACGAAGCAAACTTAAAATTAGCCTTTAGTTTAGAAAACCGCTTTAATGTATTTGGCGATTTTAATGCTGCTTTATTTATAGATGTAGGAAATATTTGGAACGTTTTCGATGATGTAGAAGACCCTAAAGCAACATTTAGTGGTTTAGAATCTTTAAAAGACATCGCTGTAGGATCTGGTTTTGGTATTCGTTACGATTTTGGTTTTGCTGTTGCGAGATTAGACATAGGCTTTAAAACCTACAACCCTTCTCTACAAAACAACAATCGTTGGTTTACCAATTACAACTTTAGTAAGGCTGTTTATAATATTGGTATAAACTATCCTTTTTAAGCCATATTATTTTCTTATTTTTGTACTTTAATTTTTTTATATACACATGGCTCATAACATAAAACCAGGAGTTGCAACAGGCTCTCAAGTTCAAGATATTTTTAAACTAGCTAAAGAAAAAGCATTTGCTTTACCAGCGGTAAACGTTGTAGGTTCTTGTAGCGTTAATGGCGTTCTAGAAACCGCAGCAGCATTAAATGCACCAGTTATTATACAGTTCTCTAATGGAGGTGGTGTTTTTAACGCAGGAAAAGGTTTAAGTAACGAAAACCAAAAAG
>JBMZDY010000285.1:0-2598 GCA_049614585.1 Oceanihabitans sp. | reverse complement strand
ATAATAAATCTAGCGAAAATAGATTTATAGCAAAGTCTGATGCCAATTTTTCAATTCAAGATATTCCATTTCATGCAGCTGTAAAATTAGATTATTTAGGAGGGAATTTTGAAAGAAATTACTATACTACAAGCCAAATAAAATATGGAAATATTCATGTTGGTTTACAGCCAACCTATCGTTTAACAAAAGACGATGTTACTTTAGATGTAGGCGCATCACTTTACTTTTTAAACGATACACAATTTGGAAAAAGCAAGTTTTTTATCTACCCAAATATAAAAGCTTCGTATAGAATAGTGAACGAAATATTAATTGCTTATGCTGGTATTCAAGGGGATTTAATTCAAAACTCGTATTCCGATTTTGTTCAGGAAAACCCATTTATGTCTCCTACTTTATTTATTACTCCAACCGATCAGAAATTAAATTCATTTATAGGATTGAAAGGAAAAATATCTAGCACAATGAGTTATAATATTAAAGGAAAATATATTGCCGAAACCAATAAAGCCTTAATTAAAAATAACGAAATTACTGCAGCAGGAAAAACATATATGCATGGTAACTCTTTTGCTGTGGTTTACGATAATGTTTCTACAATTAATTTATCGGGAGAAATAAATGCAGATGTAAATAGAAATTTTTCACTTGGCATGAAATTAGAATATTTTGCATACCAAGTAGACCAAGAAAAAGAAGCTTGGAATTTACCAGATTTTAAAGGGAATTTATTTGTAGACTATCAAATAAATAAACAGTGGTTTGCTGGCGCTAATTTAATATTTGTTGGGCAACGTAAAGATGCTATTTACCAACCAAGTTTATTGTTAACAACACCTAGAGCAGTAACTCTAGATAGTTATTTTGATGCTAATGCAAATGTTGGATACCATATTAATAGTAGGTTTTCGGTATATGCGAAAGTTAATAATATAGCAAATAAAAATTATAATCGATGGCAAAATTATGCAGTCCAAGGCATACAATTGTTAGCAGGAGCAACTTATAAATTCGATTTTTAATAGAAACAATTCAATAGTAAATATTGAAAAACTTCTAGTTTTTAAAAAGCATATTTTACAAAAGCCCTTGGTCTCTAAGTTTAAAGAGATTAAGGGCTTTTGGTTTATTAGAAATAATTTCAAAACATTTATATTTACAGAAATTTAAATGTTATTTGTTATGAAAAAATTCTTGTTTCTATTCGTTCTATTTTTAATTCTAGCTTGTAATAAATCAAAACAACAAGTAGATACAATAGTAACCAATGCTACGGTATATACTGTAAATTCTAATTTTGAAACCGCAGAAGCATTTGCAATTAAAGATGGAAAATTTTTAGAAATAGGAAACACGAAAACCATACTAGAAAAATTCGATTCAAATAATATAATAGACGTAAAAAACCAAACTATTGTACCAGGACTTATCGATGCACATTGCCATTTTTATGGTTTGGGGCTCTATAAGCAACGTGTAAATTTAGTAGGCACAACAAGTTTTGTAGATGTTGTAAAACGAGTAACCAATTTTCAAGATCAAAAAAACATGTCTTTTATTATTGGTCGTGGTTGGGATCAAAACGATTGGGAGATTAAAGAGTATCCTAGCAAAAAATTACTAGATGAGTTATTTCCTAATACACCTGTTGCTTTAAGTAGAATAGATGGCCATGCAATGTTGTGTAATCAAGCTGCATTAAATTTGGCAGGAATAACTAACAAAACTAAAATTGAAGGAGGAGAAATACTAACAAAAAATGGAGAGCTTACAGGTGTTTTAATAGATAATCCAATGGAGTTGGTTGAGGCTATTTACCCAAAACCAACAAGAAAAGAACAAATAAACGCATTATTAGAAGCGCAAGCATATTGTACTAATTTAGGACTTACAACAGTATCCGACGCAGGATTAAATAAAAGCGTAATAGAGCTTATAGATAGCTTGCAAAAAGCTAATACGCTTAATATGCGTGTTTATGCCATGCTTAGTAATACCAAAGAAAATTTAGATTACTACTTGCCAAAAGGAAAAATAAAAACCCAAAAACTAAACGTACAGTCGGTTAAAGTCTATGCCGATGGCGCTTTAGGATCTAGAGGAGCAACTTTAAAAAAAGAATATAGCGATAAGCATAATCACTTTGGAGCGATGGTAATTGGTTTAGACGATTATCAACAATTAGCAAAACGAATAGAAAATGCAGGATACCAAATGAACACACATGCAATTGGCGATTCTGCAAATAGGTTTGTATTGAATACGTATGAAAAAACATTAGCAGGAAAAAAAGACAAACGCTGGCGAGTAGAACATGCACAGGTAATTACAGATAACGATTTCGAGTATTTTACAAATAAAAATATAATACCATCTATACAGCCAACACACGCAACAAGCGATATGTATTGGGCCGAAGAGCGATTAGGAACCCAAAGAATTAAAGGAGCATATGCTTATAAAACTTTATTAAATAAAAGCGGGAAGGTGGCTTTAGGAACCGATTTTCCAGTAGAGCAAGTAAGTCCGTTTTTAACTTTTTATGCTGCGGTATCAAGACAAGATTTAAAAGGTTTTCCAGAAGGAGGGTTTAAT
>JBMZDY010000284.1:0-2598 GCA_049614585.1 Oceanihabitans sp. | reverse complement strand
AGTAAAGTACAAAAAACAAACGTACGTATAGTGGCAGCAACAAACGTAAATATGTTTGAAGCCATAAAAAAAGAAAAATTCAGGGAAGACTTATACTACAGACTAAGCACTATAGATATCCACCTTCCAGCACTACGAGATCGTAAAGAAGATATTCACTTATTGTTCCGAAAATTTGCTAGCGATTTCGCACTTAAATACAAAATGCCAACCATTAAATTAAGTGACGATGCCATAAGCTTATTACTAAAATTTAGGTGGTCTGGAAACATTAGACAACTACGTAATGTCGCAGAACAAGTATCGGTTTTAGAACAAAATAGAAACATAAACGCAGCAGTATTAAAAAGTTATTTACCAGAAGGAGGCCCTAATTTACCAGCAGTAATAAACCATACAAAAGCCGATAGCGACTTTAGTAACGAACGCGAAATACTCTACAAAGTATTGTTCGACATGAAAAGCGATTTAAACGATTTAAAAAAGCTTACCATGGAACTAATGAAAAACGATAACGCTACCGAAGTACAAAAAAATAACGAACATTTAATAGAAAAAATATACGGTAACGAAGACGATAACAACTTTGAAAGTAAAAAAGAAAACATAGAAGTTTTATCTATTTCAGAAAAAGCGAGTACACCAGAAATTATTCCTGAAACAGCAGACAAATACCATTTTGCCGAAGAGATAGAAGAAGAAGAAACCCTTTCCTTACACGATAAAGAATTAGAACTAATAAAAAAATCGTTAGAACGCCATCAAGGAAAAAGAAAACTTGCAGCCGCAGAACTAGGAATAAGCGAACGTACTTTATACCGAAAAATTAAACAATTCGATTTGTAACAAAACTTTATGAAAATAACCATAATTAAAAGTTATTTTTGAAAGTACATTTCAACAACACCTTTATGAAAGCAGTAGAAATATTTTTAATCCGAAAATCGTTTAGCCGCAACAGCTCTGAAGCAATTCGCCAAGAAGCCGAAGATTTAATAAACGAAAAGCACTATCAAGGCTATAGACTTATAAATGCAGATTTTGAAATTGCAGACAAAGCAGGATATATCTACGCTTACATAACCATGAAAAAACCAAATACGTATTAATTATTGGCATTTAAAGCGAAGCGAAGAACCTCTTATATATGAAAAACATAAAAAACATAATCCTCTTAATAATTACTACAACTTTTTTTGCTTGTGGCCCTTATTCGTTTACAGGAGCTTCTATAGCACCAGATATAAAAACCTTTCAAGTAAACTATTTTCAAAACAATTCGGTATTAATAGAACCAGGATTAGACAGAGATTTTACAATTGCACTACAAGATATAATAACCAATCAAACCAATTTAAACCTAGTAAACAATAATGCCGACTTGGTTTACGAAGGCGAAATAACCGAATATAGAATATCGCCAACCACTGCAACATCAAACAATACAGCTGCACAAAACCGATTAACCATGAGTGTAAATGTGCGCTTTTACAATAGAAAAAACGAAGACGACGATTTCGAGCAACGCTTTTCATTTTATTACGATTATAATGGCAGCGCACAACTAGTAGGCGCACAAAAAGATGCAGCATTAGCAGATATTTTTGAGCGTTTAACGCAAGATATTTTTAATGCATCTCTAGCAAAATGGTAAAAAAAGATACAGCTTACCATTATTGCTCTAAAAAATAATTAAATTAAATTTGGCGTAGCCAATGAATAGTTCAGACTTTACATACTTATTACAACAACCGCAAACAATAACTGCGACGCAAACGCAAGACTTAAAAAAAGTTTTAGACACGTTTCCGTATTGTCAATCTGCTAGAGCTATCTATTTAAAAGGGCTTAAAAACAAAGAAAGCTTTAATTACAACCAAGCACTAAAAACTACAGCAAGTTATACCACAGACAGAAGCATATTATTCGATTTTATAACTTCAGAAAAATTCCTTCAAAACAACGTATCGTTACATATTAAACAAAATAGCGAACACGTAAAAAGCATGCAGGTTAGCGCACAAGACATTTCAGTTAACAAAAGTGTTACAATAGACCATGCCTTAAAGCAACAAATTAAAGACACCTCAGGAGTCTTAGATCCAGAATTATTTCAGCCTAAAATAGAACCTTCAAAAATTGCAAAATTTAATCTAGAATCTTCCGAAGCGGATTTTTTAAAAACGGAAACAGAAGAAAACAATTCCCCCGAAGAAATTTTAAATCTAGGCAAACCACTTCCTTTTAACAAAGCCGAAACCCACTCTTTTAACGAGTGGTTACAATTAACAAGTTTTACACCAATACATCGAGAAGAAGAAGCTGTAATAGAAAAACCTAAATCCGAAAAAGAAAAAAAATTCGAATTAATAGAAAAATTTATTACCAAGAATCCCAAATTAAAACCGGTAAAAACAAGTACTGCAAACACCAATATTGCAGACCAGCAAATGATTCAGCCAGAAGCGCTCATGACCGAAACGCTAGCAAGAATTTATGTAGAACAAAAAAACTTTAAAAAAGCGATTCAATCTTATAAAATATTAAGTTTGAAATATCCAGAAAAAAGTGGTTTCTTTGCAGACCAAATTAAAGCAG
>JBMZDY010000283.1:0-2608 GCA_049614585.1 Oceanihabitans sp. | reverse complement strand
AAAACAACTCTAGAACAAGAAAAGGTAGAAGAAAAACTGTTGCTAACAAGAAAAAGGCAACTAAATAATAATTAGACATTAGTCATTAGTGTTTAGAACGTTAGATGAATCTGCTAGAAATAGAAATGTTTAGGATTCTAACAACTAAAAGCTAACAACTAGAAACTATAAGAATATGGCAAAGTCAAATACTAAAAAACGTAAAGTTATAGTAGATGCAGTAGGAGAAGCACATATAACAGCTTCTTTTAACAACATCATCATTTCATTAACCAACAAAAAAGGAGACGTAATTTCATGGTCTTCTGCTGGTAAAATGGGATTTAGAGGATCTAAGAAAAATACTCCTTATGCTGCACAATTAGCTGCAGAAGATGCATCTGGAGTAGCAAAAGAAGCGGGACTTAAAAAAGTGAAAGCTTATGTAAAAGGCCCAGGTAATGGTAGAGAATCTGCTATTCGTTCTATTCATAATGCAGGAATTGAAGTAACAGAAATTATTGATGTTACTCCATTACCACATAATGGATGTCGTCCTCCAAAACGTAGAAGAGTATAATTTATACCAATAGAATTTTAATAGCAGCTATTTTTTATAGTTGCTATTAAAATTTTTATGTGTAAATTTGCAAACTGAAAATAATAATAACAAGTATTAACAAGAGAACAACTGTTTGTCGAAGGATAAGATTAAGACCTTAATTCACAAACACTCTTAAAAACAATTAAAATGGCAAGATATACTGGTCCTAAAACTAAAATAGCTCGTAAATTTGGCGAAGCTATCTTTGGAGAAGATAAATCTTTTGAAAAAAGAAATTACCCTCCAGGGCAACACGGTAACGCAAGACGTCGTGGCAAAAAATCGGAATACGCAATCCAACTTATGGAAAAGCAAAAAGCAAAATATACCTATGGTATATTAGAGCGTCAATTCCGTGGTTTATTCAAAAAAGCAACAGCAGCACAAGGAATTACAGGTGAGGTTTTATTACAACTTTGTGAATCTCGTTTAGATAACGTAGTATTTAGAATGGGAATTTCTCCTTCTAGATCTGGTGCAAGACAATTAGTATCGCACAGACATATTACTGTAAATGGCGAACTAGTAAACATTCCTTCTTACTCTTTAAAAGCAGGAGATGTAGTTGCAGTTAGAGAAAAATCTAAATCGTTAGAAGCTATAGACAGATCATTGTCTAACTCTAGTAACGTTTACGAATGGATTACTTGGAATAGTGAAAAAAAGGAAGGTACTTATGTGTCTATTCCTGCTAGAATTCAAATTCCAGAAAACATCAACGAGCAGTTCATCGTAGAATTATATTCTAAATAATAAATTAATCATATTGGTATTTAGCCAAAGGATTTATTTGTCTTCTTCAAACTTATAAATCGCGCAACTAAATAACAATTAAAACGAAGAAAATATGGCAGTATTTAATTTTCAAAAGCCCGATAAAGTAATCATGATTGATTCTACCGATTTTGAAGGGAAATTCGAATTTCGTCCTTTAGAACCTGGTTATGGATTAACAGTTGGTAACGCTCTTAGAAGAGTATTACTTTCTTCTTTAGAAGGATTTGCAATTACATCGGTAAGAATAGAAGGTGTAGACCATGAGTTTTCTACAATAAAAGGTGTTGTAGAAGATGTAACAGAAATGATTTTAAACTTAAAACAAATGCGTTTTAAGCGTCAAATAGAAGACGTAGATAACGAATCGGTTTCTATTTCAATTTCTGGTCAAGACCAAATTACAGCAGGTGATTTCCAAAAGTTTATCTCTGGTTTCCAAGTATTAAATTCAGATTTAGTTATCTGTAACTTAGATTCTAAAGTAAACATTAACATGGAAATTACTATAGAAAAAGGTAGAGGATATGTTCCTGCAGAAGAAAATAAAAAATCTGCTGCACCAATAGGTACAATTTTTACAGATTCTATTTATACGCCAATAAAAAACGTTAAGTATAGTATTGAAAACTTTCGTGTAGAGCAAAAAACAGATTACGAAAAATTAGTTTTCGAAATCATTACAGATGGATCTATTACACCACAAGATGCTTTAACCGAAGGTGCTAAAACATTAATTCATCACTTTATGTTATTCTCTGACGAGCGCATAACATTAGAAGCAGATGAAATAGCACAAACAGAAACGTATGATGAAGAATCGCTTCATATGAGACAACTACTAAAAACAAAATTAGTAGATATGGATTTATCTGTACGTGCACTTAACTGTTTAAAAGCTGCAGAAGTAGATACATTAGGAGACTTAGTTTCTTTTAATAAAAACGACTTAATGAAGTTCCGTAACTTTGGTAAAAAATCATTAACAGAACTAGAAGAACTAGTAAATGTTAAAGGTTTAAACTTTGGAATGGACTTAGCTAAGTACAAATTAGATAAAGACTAATAAATTTAGATACCATCTATTTTTATTACAAAACAACAATAAATAATAATCATATTTTGCTCTTCGTTTAAAACGAATTTGGTAGCAAGATGATAAATAAAAAGTCATGAGACACGGAAAAAAAGTAAATCACTTAGGAAGACAAACAGCACATAGAAAAGCTATGCTTGCAAATATGGCTTGTT
>JBMZDY010000282.1:0-2619 GCA_049614585.1 Oceanihabitans sp. | reverse complement strand
TGTCGTTTTTATACATAATGTTTAAAATTATGTAGCCTTTATTCAGGACGGGTCATCGCTAACGTTAAACGCTATAGAAGCTTTGTCTTTAAATAAGTCTTTACTAAATGCCATATTAGAAGAGAACACTCCTTTTCTAGTGTTTTGCGCATCTTTACTTGGTCCTCTATAATTTAAACTAGTTTGCCATTCTATATCTGCTGGCAACGTATACTTACCGCTTATTCTTGCAAACCAACTGGTGTTTTTATTTCCTAAATTTACTCCGTTAGGGTCTACTCCTTCCGACTTCGAATTAAATAAATTAAAGTTTGTACTTACATTAAACTTACGCGACGCTCTATAACGCAAAGTAAATTCAAATCCATAGCGATCTTCGCTAGATAAATTTATTGGTGTACGTTGTACAACAGGTACTTCTTCGCCATTTACATCTGCTGTGGTTCCAGTATCGAAGCTTACAAAATTAAACACATCGGTTGCATGTTGGTAATATATAGAGGTATTAAAGGTAATTTTTCCGAAGCGATTTAAATATCCCAAATCGAAAATACCAGAATAACTAGGATCTAAATCTGGGTTTCCTTGAAAAATACTTGTTACACTAGAACGCGATGGAAATGGATTAATAAACCAATGACGTGGTCTGCGCAATCTTCTACTATAACCTAAAGTTATATTTTGGTCTTCGCTAATCTCGTAATTAAGGTTTACTGTTGGAAATAAGCCTGTATAATTTTTTTTGCTAAAACTATTACTAGAAGGTTGGTCTATAGTAATTTGTGTGTTTTCTAGACGTAAGCCTAATAAATACGAAAACTTCCCGTGCTTACTACCAAATTGCGTATAAGCAGCATTAATATATTCTTTATAATTTAATAGGTTTGACAAGTTATAATCTATACCAAATTGGTTGGTTGATGGGTTTAGTATTTCTACTATATAATCGGTAGTTTGTGTATTAAAATTACCACGATAACCCAGCTCGAACTGTGCATTTTCACCAATTGGTAATACATAATCTCCTTGCATTAAAATACGGTTACTAGACTCTATAGTTTCTACTTTTTCTTGTACTTGATTATCTACAGAAACTAACGAATTTTCATCTTCTTCACTATCTTCATATTGAAAATCGAATGTTAGTTTATGGCCACTAGTTTCGAAATTTTTAGTGAAATTTGCAGCATATTGAATCGTTTTATTGTCTTCAATTTCTGGGTCAAAACGAACACTTTTTCCAGTAAACTGGTTATTAGCATCGTATTGTAACAGCTCGTTTGTAGTATTGCTTTCGTTATTACTATCTCTATAAAAAACAGAAGTTGTTAAGGATGCCGAATCGTTAATATACCATTCCATTCCTAGATTGGTATTAAAGCCTTTTCTTATACGATCGTAATCTCTATTTTCTTTTATTCGGTTTCCGCTAGACTTATATTTTGTGTTAGTAGAAGAGTTTCCTGGAGTTTCGCGATAGCTATAACCCGAAGTATTAAAAATATTAATATCTCCCGTTCTATAATTAATATTACCAGAAATTCCTGCGGAAGGATTATAACCTGCATTAGTAGTAATTGCGCCATTAAGACCTTGTAATTTACTACGTCTTAAAATAATATTAAGTATACCTGCAGTTCCTTCGGAATCGTATCGAGCAGAAGGTGATGTTATTACTTCTACTTTTTCTATAGACTCGGCTGGTAATTGACGTAAAGCATCGGTAGAACTTAAACCTACTAAACCAGATGGTTTTCCGTTTATTAAAATTCTAACGTTTTCTTGTCCTCTTAAGGAAACGTTTCCTTCTACATCTACAGCTACCGAAGGTACATTATCTAGAACATCGCTTACGGTACCACCACGAACTGTTAAATCTTTACCTACATTATATATTTTTTTGTCTAATTTAATTTCAACTGTAGTACGTTCTGCAATAATTTCTACTTCATCTAGAGCTTGTAAGTCTTCTTTTAGCTTAATTATTCCTAAACTTGTATTTTTATTTAGATTTTGGTTTGGCAAACTTATAACGCCATAACCTATAAACTCTGTAGAAACATCGTAAACACCTGCAGGAACTGGAATACTAAAGTTTCCTTTTTGGTCTGTTATTCCTCCTGTAACTATTTTGTTTTCTGCTTTACTAAAAAATATAATTGTAGCATATTCTAAAGGTTGCTTGGTTATTTCTTCAAGAATTTTACCTGTTACAAGAATTTCTTTTTGTTGTGAAAATGCAGATATTACAAATACTACAATACAAATACTGGTCAAAAAAGCTTTTTTCATTTTTTATGTTTAGCAAATTAGACCACAAAACTAGGATTTGGTTTAGATTGTATTGGTTAAAAGTTTGTTAAATAAAAATGCTTATAAAATTTCTAGAATTTTTTCGGGAGGTCTGCATATTACTGCCTTATTATTGTGTATTACTATTGGACGTTCTATAAGTTTTGGAAATTGTAACATTGCATCTACTAGTGCTTCATTAGTTAATGATTTTCCTTTAAAATTTTCTTTCCAAATTGCTTCGTTTTTTCGTATTAATTCTAATGGTGTTATACCTAGTAATTTAATAACTTCTAGTAATTCTTTTTTGGTAGGCGTATTTTCTAG
>JBMZDY010000281.1:0-2661 GCA_049614585.1 Oceanihabitans sp. | reverse complement strand
TCTCCTTTTAAAGCAAAAAATAGGCTATCGGGTTTTATTTTACGGGTATCTGTGCTTACTGCTTTACATTTTAAAAAAAGCAGATGTAATTGGTTTATTTTCATAAAATAAAAGTATAAAAAAAAGTCCTGATTTTTGGTCAGGACTTTCTTAATATTATAAAAACGTTTTTAGTTTTTAGTTTTGTTTTTTCCTTTAGACTTAGAGCCTACTCTAGACATAGCACATCTAAACCCAATATAATCGGTTGCCATATCTTGTGGGAAGTAGCGTCTTTGTGCTGGATCTAACCAGTACTCTCTATCTTTCCATGAACCACCTTTGTAAACTCTAACGTCATCGTTAATTAAAGAAGTACGTTTGTTAGATTGGTCATACTCACGTAGCATTTGTCCGGTAGAATCTCTTTCTACATTGTGCTTTGGAGAGTTATACATTTTTCTAGTAACTTCTGCACTTTCTTCGGTTTCACCATTATCTTCATCAAAGTTGTCACCATACATTCTAGAAGAACGTTTGTCACCATCTCTAAAGTTACGGTTATCACTTCTGTCGAAATTAGTTCTTAAATAAGTTTCGTTTTCATCTACACCAACGGTTGCAATTTCACCAGGTAAATTTCTAGCTACAACTTTTCCGTTTGAAAGCGTATCGAAAACAATCTCGTCGCTAGTTACAATTTTTACAGTTCCGTCTTCTCCAATTTCATTTTTGGTATATACGTTTCCTCTATGGTAGTTAAAGTCGTTAAACTCATCGTCTACTATTGGTCTGTAAACATCTGCAACCCATTCGGCAACATTTCCTGCCATATCGTAAAGGCCAAAGTCGTTAGGCTTGAATGTTTTTACTTGTTTTGTAATATCTGCTCCATCATCACTCCATCCAGCGATACCACCATAATCCCCTTTTCCTTGTTTGAAATTAGCTAGTTGGTCTCCTTTAATTTTACGTTTTCCAGAACGGGTGTATTGTCCATCCCAAGGGTATTTTTTACGACCTCTATAGGTATTGTAATTTCTTACTTCCGACATTCCTAAAGCGGCATATTCCCACTCTGCTTCTGTTGGTAGTCTGTATTTTGGTGAAATTACACCAGTTTCTCTATTAGCAAATACGTTAATAGTATCTCCTGTTGCAGTAGTTTGAACACGACGTCTAGAACGTTGTGGTTTAATTATGGAGTCGTTACCGCCAAATGTTTGTGTAGGTACATTAATATAAGTATCTGTGCTAAAATTGGAATCTGCAGAAGAAGCTAATTTGGCATCCTTAGTTAAATAGCCTGCATTTTCTAAATTCAATTCGTTATATCTGTCTGATCTCCAATTAGAAAATTCTACTGCTTGTATCCAGCTAACACCAACAACAGGGTAATCTGCATATGCTGGGTGGCGTAAATAGTTTTCGGTCATAACTTCGTTATATCCTAAACGGTTTCTCCATACTAATGTATCTGGAATGGCGCCATTATATATAGCTCTAAAGTTTTCTTCTTCTGGTGGGTAAGTAGACTTTAACCAAAATAAGTATTCCGAATACATAAAGTTTGTTACTTCCGATTCGTCCATGTAAAAAGACATAACATGTTGTTGGTTTGCAGAGTTGTTCCAATCGTGCATAACATCGTCTTGTACTTTACCCATAGTAAAGGTACCGCCTTCTACAAATACTAAACCAGGAGCAGTTTCTTGCTCTTTAAATTTGTTGTTGTATTGAAAACCACCGTTTTTGTCGTTAATTTTCCAACCGGTTGCGCTAGAAGTGTTTTTTGAGTTAGACCTTTTACAACCAACAGCAGTAACTGCTACAGCTAAAACCAATAAGGCTTTACATAAAATTACTTTTTTCATATTCATACTTTTAAAGTAAGCTTTAATTTTTTAGAGATGCAATATAATAATTATAGCGAATACTACAACATTAATTATAATATTTGAAAAAAAAATATTGCGTTTCGTCTATATAATGATGCACTACAACCGAAAAACTGCATCATTTTATCGGCTTCATGCAAAATAGTTAACGTGTATTTTTTTAAATTATTATTTTCCTTTTAATTTGTGATATAAAAAATCTTGTTTTTTTTAATAATAAGCTATTTATAATTACGTTATTTATACAATGAAAAAGAATTTACTATTTCTCGTTTGCTTGTATTCGATTGCTGTTTTGTCTCAACAAAAACAATTTACTATACAATGGAAAGGATATCAAAACATAGCTACAGAAAGCTTTTCTATAGAAGTACCATCTTTTAATAAAGAGAATTTTTCGTATACTTTAAAAAACGGATTGCAGTTTGTTGCGCAATGGGAAACGCCTAGTTACGTGAACGAATCTTCTATTCAAATTAATAAAACATCGTATGTGCAAATATCTAAAACGGCATTAAAAGGGGTAGACCTAAAAACAATTCCTAATAAAATAACTTATACTTTAAAAAATTCTATTGCTAGAAATAAGCGTTTTGCCTATTTATCGGTTTCTCCTATTATTAAAGACGCACAAGGGGTTTATAAAAAGTTAGTTTCGTTTAGTGTTGCATATAATTTAAATAGAAATGCTTTAAATATAAATAATAATAACCGCGTAATTACAAACTCGGCATTAAGTTCTGGAGCGTGGTATCGATTTTATGTTGAAGAATCTGGAGTTTAT
>JBMZDY010000280.1:0-2669 GCA_049614585.1 Oceanihabitans sp. | reverse complement strand
ACAAGCAACAACTGCCGAAGATAAAGGAGATCATTACCTTATTAACGGTACAAAAAACTGGATTACAAATGGTGGTCGTGCTGATGTATATTTAGTAATTGCACAAACCGACCGTAGTAAAAAACACAGAGGAATCAACGCTTTTATTGTTGAAAAAGGAACAGAAGGTTTTCACGTTGGTCCTAAAGAAGATAAGTTAGGTATTCGTGGTTCGGATACGCACACGTTACAATTTAACGATGTAAAAGTACCGAAAGAAAACAGAATTGGTGAAGACGGATTTGGTTTTAAATTTGCCATGAAAACATTATCAGGTGGACGTATAGGTATTGCTGCACAAGCATTAGGTATTGCATCTGGAGCTTATGAATTAGCTTTAAAATACTCAAAAGAGCGTAAAGCTTTTGGTACCGAAATTTGTAACCATCAAGCAATTGCTTTTAAACTTGCAGATATGTATACAGAAATTGAAGCTGCACGTATGTTAGTAATGAAAGCTGCTTGGGATAAAGACCAAGGTAACAATTACGATATGTCTAGTGCTATGGCAAAATTATACGCTAGTAAAGTTGCTATGGAACAAACGGTTGAAGCTGTACAAATACACGGTGGAAATGGTTTTGTAAAAGAATACCATGTAGAGCGTTTAATGCGTGATGCAAAAATCACTCAAATTTATGAAGGTACTTCTGAAATTCAAAAAATTGTAATTTCTCGTGGCGTGATTAAAGGATAAATCGCCAATAAATAATTTATTAAAAAAGCTTCAGAAATTATTCTGAAGCTTTTTTTATTTTGATAGCTCTTCTAGTACTAATCGAATTTCGCCATACGTGTATTTTTCGTCTAATTGGTGTTTTAAATCCGATAGGTTTTCAAAGGTGTGTTTCGGAATAATTTTTTTTAATTCTTTATAATGAGCTTTTGAAATTAAATCGGTAATACTAATTTCTTTAGTTGCTATAAAACTTGCTAAATGCCCAAAAATAGTGTTTTCGTTTAGTTCCCTTTCGCTTGCTATTGCTTCTATAGATTTACCAGCTTTAAAAAGCTTTAACGAGATGTTTTTTGTTTCTCCTTTTTTTGCTTTTGGTTTTTTTTCTTCAAAAATAGATAAGGTATTCGAGGTTTCGATATTGTTATTATCGCAGAAATCTTTAATTACAGCTAAAATTTCACTTCCGTATTTTTCAATACGTATTTTACCCATTCCGTTTATTTGTTTTAGTTGGTGTTTGTTTAATGGTAAGGTTTCGCACATTTCATACAATGCTTTTTGGGTAAAAATTTGGTAATGTATAAGGTCGTGCTTACTGGCCAAACGGTTTCTTAATTCTCTTAGTGATTCAAATAACTCAACATTTGTGGTGCCGTCTATAACTGTTTTTCTTGTATTCTTGGCTTTTTCTTTTTTAAGAAATACTGCTTTTGCTCGTAATTCTAAAAAGGTGCTTACTTGAAAATGCTTGGCTAAGGTTTTAAAGTAAATTAATTTTGTTGTTAGCAATTCTTCTAAAGTATCTAGTTGCTTGTTAAGGTCTTTTTCTATTGCTTTATTATCTGTTGTAAAAGATATTTTTTTAAAAGCTTCTTCTATATTTTCTTTAGTTTCTTTATTAAAATATTGGATTGCTTTTGTAAATCTATCTTGAATTATAGTGTTGGTTTCTGGTAACTCTTCGGTGTTAGAAAGCGTTGTGAGTTGTGTGTTAAAAGAATTTGCGATTTTTAATAAATTTGTAACTGTTGTTTTGCATTTTTTTAAAGGTGTTTCTAAATCGCCAGCAATAGTCTCTTTGTTTTTATAATAAATATCGAGCAATCTATTTATAGGATAAAGAAAAGCGTAAAAATGGAATACCTCTGAAATTAAATTTAATTGGTATTGGGCTTTAGATGCATTTAGTACACTATCGTTAGGTTGGTTTTCTTCGGCATTTTTGTTAAATAAAATTACATTGTTATCGCTAATAATTTGTGATGCATTTATTTTACTTTTTAAAACTAAGCCTTCTAAGCTTTTACAGCGACTTAATGCAACATAGGTTTGTCCATGTGCAAAAGCTCCTTGTGCATCTATTATTGCTTTTTCGAAGGTTAAGCCTTGGCTTTTATGTATGGTTATAGACCATGCTAAACGAAGTGGTATTTGTGTATATGCACCAACTTTGTTTTCGGTAATTGCTTTGGTTTCTTGGTTTACAGTGTAATTTATGTTTTCCCAAGACTCTGCTTTTGTAATAATATTAAACTCGTCATCTGGGCATTTTACAACCACTTCGTCTTTATCTAGATAAATTACTTTTCCTATTTTACCATTAAAATAGCGTTTTTCTGGCGTGCTGTCGTTTTTAATAAACATAACTTGAGCACCTACCTTTAAAGTAAGATTTTCTTTATTAGGAAAGGAATATTCTGGGAACTTACCTTCTACTACAGCTGTATATTTTTTGGGTTTGCTTTTAAGTTTTTCTAGTTCTTGTTGGTTTATTGTTTCGGCTTTGTGGTTATGTGTGGTTAACGATATGTAGCCTTCGTCTTTAGAAGTTTCAAAATTAGGAAGATAACGCTTGTTTAATTCTTTGGCAGAATCTTCACTTAAGGTATTGGTTCTTATTTCATTTAAAATATTAATAAATATTGGGTTGTCTTGTCTATATATATGTTTT
>JBMZDY010000279.1:0-2670 GCA_049614585.1 Oceanihabitans sp. | reverse complement strand
TATTACCATATTTTAACTCGTTTTTCTGGAGCTAAATACAATGAATCTGCTTCTTGTATCTTAAAGGCTGTATAAAACTCAGGAATATTTCTAATCACTCCATTTACTCTAAATTTTGCAGGAGAATGTGGATCGGTATTTATTTGTACACGCAAGGCTTCGTCTCTCATTTTTTTTCTCCAGGATTGTGCATAACCAATAAAGACTCTTTGTTCTCCAGTAAAGTTATCCATTACTGGCGACTCTTTACCATTTAAAGCAATTTTATAGGCTTTTAAGGCAATACCAAGACCACCTAAATCTCCAATGTTTTCCCCTAGGGTAAATTCGCCATTTACAAATAAACCTGGTAATGCTTCAAAAGTATTGTATTGCGATATCAATGCTGCAGTTCGTTTTTTAAATTCTTTCATATCATTTTCTGTCCACCAATTTCGCATTGCGCCATCTCCATCAAAAGTACTTCCTGAATCGTCAAAACCATGACCAATTTCATGGCCAATAACTGCTCCAATAGATCCGTAATTTACTGCATCTTCTGCATTCAAATCAAAAAATGGCGGTTGTAAAATTGCTGCCGGAAAAACAATTTCATTTAAAGTTGGGTTATAATAAGCGTTAACTGTTTGCGGAGTCATTCCCCATTCTGTTTTATCTATTGGTTGCCCTAATTTAGCCAGTTCTCGATGGTATTCCATAAGTGCAGCTCTTTGTGAGTTTCCAAAAAGATCTCCTTCTTTTATATCTACATTATAGGTTTTCCATTTATCGGGATAACCTATTTTTGGTGTAAATTTACTTAGTTTGTCTAAAGCTTCTTTTTTGGTATCTGCACTCATCCAATCCAGTTCATTTATACTTTGTTCGTAAGCTTTTAAAAGATTTGACACTAAGGTTTCCATTTTCTCTTTAGCTTCTGGCGGAAAGTGTTTTTTTACATATACTTTGCCTACAACTTCTCCTAAAGTACCATTAACAACAGATACGCCACGTCTCCAAAGAGGTCTTTGTTCTGGTGTTCCTCTTAATTCTTTACTATAGAAATTAAAATTTTGATTTGCTATTGCTTCGCTTAAGCGAAATGCATTTTTATTAAGAATGCCCCATTTTAAATATGTTTTCCAATTTTCTATTGAAGTTGATATAATAATATTGTCTAAAGCTTTTGTATAATCTAGCATTAATATACCAAGATTTTTTTCGGTTTCTATGCCTGCTTCTTTAAGATAATTATTCCAATTAAAATTCGGCATTATATTAGAAAGTGTATCTGTTGGAAACATATTGTATAAACTAACAAGATCTCTAGTTTTTTCTTTTTCTAAATGTTTTTCTGCAAGAGCTGTTTCTATAGACATTATTGTAGCAGCTGCATTTTTAGCATCTGGAAGTTCTGCCAAATCGAACATTTTTGAAATATGTTCAACATATTTTTCTCTAATTTCTTTAGAGCGCTCTTCGTTTTTTAGGTAATACTCACGATCTGGCAATCCTAAACCAGCTTGCCAAGTATAAACGGTATATATGTTTGGGTTTTTTAAATCTTGATAAACAAAAAGCGATAATGGTATACTAATGCCATATTTATTGGCATAAGCGAAATAGGAAGCCAAATCATCGTAATTTTTAATAAGATCAACTTTATCTAATTCTGGTTGTAAAGGCGTTGCACCAAGTTTATTTCTTGTTTCAAGATCCATAAAAGATTTGAACAAATCGCCTACTTTTTGTTCATCTGTATTTTTTTCGAATTCCCCAGATGCCGACTCTTCAATAATTTTTTTTACATTATCTTCGGATTCTTCATGCAGTATATAACCAATTCCATATGAAGATTTATCGGAAGGGATTTCTGTGTTTTTCATCCAAGTGCCATTTACATAAGCTGTAAAATTATCACCAGGATTTACAGAAGTATCCATATATTCTGTTAAAATTCCAGAGGTTAGTACTTCTTCTTTTTCTTTGCTATCACTTTTGCAGCTTATGCTTAAAAGCACAACTGAAAGCAATAAAATTTTGATTCCAAATTTTGATTTCATAGGATTGGTTTTTAAAAGAGGCTAAGGTGTTCTTGTAATGATTTGTTGCAATGGAATGGAACTAAGTTAGTAAAAAGTTATGAGCTTTTTGTGAATTTGCAGATTTTAAAGAATATTTATTTAGCTCTAACACGCTGTACTATAATTAATTAACATTGCTTAACATTAGTGTTGTAGCATTAGTTCTACATTTTTTAATTATTCTAAATAGGAGTAGTACTAAAGTATTTAAATCGTTTTCTGCCCTTTATTTAAGAATTTTAGTTGCAATACATTTCGAATTTCGCCTGTAAAAAGTGTAAAGATACTATTATACTTTGTGAGTAGTGATTATTGAATGTATTTTAGGTTTTTAGCATTTAAAAATGCTTTATAATTTGAAAAATCATTTTTGTTATCGATATATTCTGTCCAAGTTTTTAAAACAAATTCCCAATGTGTAACTCTTTTATTCCAAATTTCTTTATTAGAATATTTTTCATGCATGGATTTAAATTTTTTTAACTCTTTTGTAAAATAAGCCAAGTCCCAAAGAAGCCCATAATCTGGTAATTCGTGAGTGGCATAGTTTAATCCACAAGCAATTCTGTTTAAAAATCCACCAATTGCAATTTGGTCTTTTTTATTT
>JBMZDY010000278.1:0-2698 GCA_049614585.1 Oceanihabitans sp. | reverse complement strand
ATAATAACATTTTATACATGTATTCATGCGGTAAATAACGTTCTCCTTTTGCTTCGGCATCTTTCCAGATTTTTACAATATGTTGTTGCAATCTTCTAAATGCTTCTTCTTCTGGAATACAAGTATCTGTTACACGGTTTAAACCTTTTTCTAGTAAATCCCACTCGTCTTGCGGTGTTAAATCGCGATAGTTAGGCACACGTTTATAATGAGAATGTGCTACTAAATTCATGATATCTTCTTCAAGGTTTGCACCTGTACAAGAGATTATTTGTACTTTATCTTGTCTTATCATTTCGGCAAAACTTTTTCCAAGTTCTGCAGTACTCATTGCACCTGCTAATGATACTAACATTTTAGCACCACTTTCTAATTGTGCTTCGTAACCTTTTGCTGCATCAACTAAGGCTGCTGCATTAAAATGCAGATAGTGTTTTTCTATAAATTGAGAAATTGGTCCTTTAGTATTCATCGTCTTCGTTGTATTTAGCACTGTTGTTTTTTTGTTTTACATTCTCGTAAGCATTGTCGTAATCTGCCTCTACATCATCATTTTCAAATTTATAGCTTAGCATTTTGTAGTATAATTTTGCTGCTAAAAAATCTGAAGATTTATCAATTTTATTTGGGCATAATTCTACTATATCAAAACCTACCACGTTTTTCTCTGCAAATACTTGCTTTAAGAATTCTAGTGTTTCGTACCATAATAATCCGCCAGGTTCTGGAGTTCCTGTACTTGGCATTATTGAAGGATCGAAAGCGTCTAAATCTATTGTAATAAATACATTTTCTGTCATTTGATCTACAGCGCTATCCATCCAAGTATCATCTAGAGCCATTTCATGGGCAAAGTATGTTTTGTCTTTGTCCATTACTGTAGTTTCTATAACGTCCATTGAGCGAATACCAACTTGAATTAAATTTGTTGTTTGGCTAGCTTCGTACACTGCACAAGCATGGTTACAAGTTGAGCCTTCGTATTCTTTACGCAAATCTGCATGCGCATCAAGTTGTAATACTGTTAAGCTTGGATACATTTCGTTAAAGGCACGAATAGTACCTATAGAGATTGAGTGTTCGCCTCCAAATATTGTAACAAACTTATTTTTTTTAATATACTTTTTAGTTTCTTTATGTACAGCATCTACCATTGCTTCTGGCGAGCTATTTTCTGTTACAGGATCTGCTAAATAAACACCTTGTCTGTAAACTTCGGTTTCTGTTTCAATATCGTAAAGCTCCATATTTTCTGAAGCATTTAAAAATGCTTCTGGACCTTTATCTGCTCCTTTTTGCCAAGTACTTGTACCATCATAAGGTACAGGAATTAATACAATTTTTGATGTTTCAAGTTTAGAGAATTCTTCTCCAATACCTGCATAAGTTTTAGTTTGCATAGCCTAAAATTTTAAGTAAGTCTTCACTTTTTTGTTGTTCACTAAATAGTTTTGTTGTTATGTTTCCGTCTTCATCTTTATTAATTAAAACGTGTTTTGGAGACGGTATTAAGCAGTGTTGCAGACCTCCAAAACCACCTATAGTTTCTTGGTATGCACCTGTGTTAAAAAACCCTATATATAAAGGTTTATCTTTATTATATTTTGGTAAATAAATAGCATTCATGTGCTGCTCACTGTTATAGTAATCGTCACTATCGCATGTTAAACCTCCTAGTAAAACACGCTCGTAAGTTGACTCCCAACGGTTAAGTGGCAACATTATAAAACGCTTGTTAATTGCCCAAGTATCTGGTAATGTTGTGATAAATGATGAATTAATCATATTCCATTTCTCACGATCGTTTTGTTGTTTTTGGTATAAGATCTCGTAAATAGCTCCACCGCTTTCTCCTACTGTAAAGCTTCCAAATTCTGTAAAAATGTTTGGCACATCTACACCTTCTTCTTCACAAGTAAGTTTAATTTGGTTTACAATCTCGTCTACCAAATATTCATAATCGAAATCGAATGCTAATGAGTTTTTAATAGGGAATCCACCACCAATATTCAAGCTGTCTAAGCTTGGACATATTTTTTTTAAACTAGTATATACTTTTAAACATTTTTGTAACTCATTCCAATAATATGCATTATCACGAATACCCGTATTTATAAAGAAGTGTAACATTTTAAGGTTCACTTTTTTATTGCCTTGTATTTGATTTTTATAAAAAGGAACAATATTCTTGTAACCAATACCTAGTCGAGAGGTATAAAACTCAAATTTTGGTTCTTCTTCTGAAGCGATACGAATACCAATATTAAATTTACCTTTTACTTCTTGAGATAATAAATCTATTTCCTCATAATTATCAATAATTGGAATGGCGTTTTTTTGGCCGTTATTAATTAATCGAGCAATGTTGGTAATGTATTGCGCACGTTTAAAACCGTTGCTAATTACATAAGTTTCGTTTGTTATTTTACCTTCGGCTTTTAAACTTTCTACAATATCAATATCGAAAGCAGAAGATGTTTCTATATGTATATCATTTTTTAAAGCTTCGTTTAAAACATGTTTAAAGTGTGAGCTTTTAGTACAATAACAATAGTTATATTTTCCTTTATAGTCGTGTTTTTCTATAGCGTTTGCAAACCATTGTTTTGCACGCTGTATATTGTTAGAAATTTGTGGCAAATAGGTAAACTTTAAAGGTGCACCATATTCTTCTTTTAGTTTCATTAAATCTATACCA
>JBMZDY010000277.1:0-2710 GCA_049614585.1 Oceanihabitans sp. | reverse complement strand
TAGTAATGAATATTTTAAAGCTGTAGATGTAAAAGCATTAAAAGTACCTGTAATTACAGCTAATTTTAAAGATTTAAAAAATGGCGAATATAAAGTGATTTCATTTTTTGCAAAGCAAGCAAGGGGTTCTATGGCTAGATATATTATAGATACCAATGCAAAAACTACAGAAGATTTAAAAGGCTTTCATTATGAAGGTTATGGTTTTAGCGAAGCAATGTCTACAGAAAAAGATTTAGTATTTATTAGGTAATTAAGCATTTGCTTTTTTATTAATATCTATTTTTATTTCTGGACGAATACGTTTTTTTATTCTTGGTCTTCTTACGCCAAAAGTACCTCTATGTATTTTACCTCGTTTTGTTTTTTTGTCTCCTTTTCCCATAAAAAAATGTATTTTGTTTTTATATAAAATAACAAAAAAAACTAGAATGTCAAGTTACTAATGTTTCTACACAAGCATCCATACCAGCCGTTTATTCAAGCAGATACCAAGAAATTAATTGTTGGTACATTGCCTCCTCCTAGATTTTCTACAGGACAGCTTTTAGAAAAAGATGTGAACTTTTGTTATGGTAGTTATTATAACTCGTTGTGGTTATACATAGAGAAAATTCATGGTTTAAACTTGCGTTTTGATAATTCGCAAGAAGCAATAGACCAAAGAAAAAGGTTCTTAATAAAACACCAAATTGGTGTTTGCGATATTGTAGCAAGTGCAGAGCGAGAAAAAATAGATGCTTCCGATTTAGGGATGCAAAATGTAAAGCTTCGAAATATACTTAGTTATTTAAAAAAATATCCAAGTATAGAAACGCTTTTATTTATTGGAGGTAATAGTAAAAATGGACCAGAATATTTCTTCCGTAAACACCTAAAAGAACATACTATAAAACTAGAATTAGTTTCTAATGAAGTGCCAAGAGTGCATCAATTTAGTTTGTGTCATTCCGAGCGAAGCAAAGAATCTCAAAAAAATAAATTTAATAAAATATTTTTGAAAGATGAAAGAACAATCAAAACCATTTCCTTAACCTCTTCTTCTGGTTCTGCAAACAGAGCAATTGGTAGCATGCCATTATACAAGCAATTAAAGACTAGCAACCCAAAATTTAATACGTTCGATTTTAGAATATTACAGTATAAAGCCTATTTGTAATTTAAAAAAGTAGTATGTTTGCACATTAAAAAAATATAAATTATGGAAAGAAAATTACTTTTAATTGCAATGTTATTTTTTGTAACATTAACAGTTTCTGCTCAATGTACAGGAGCTTTTACCGTATTTACCGAAGATTTTGAAGACAATGGTAACACGGTAAATAGTGGCGCTGGTCGTTATACATCTACTAATGACTTTAAAGATAATACTACTGGTGATTATTGGGGAAGAATACACGGTGCTTCTAGAGAATATTATTTAACAAATACTTCTTCTACTCAAACGATTAGTACTGGGACTAATTATACAGGGTATAATGGCAACTTTTTTTATGCAGGAGAAGATTTGGATGATACTGGAGCAACCCTTGGTAATCCAGATGGCGATGACATAAAAGAGATTAGTTTTACTGGTATTAATATTACAGGAGCAACTAATATGTGTTTTAGTGGTCTTTTTGCAAGAGGAGATAATAATGGTTGTGGTTCAAGCAGATATGATTCAACAGATTATATACGCGTATATTATAGTATAGATGGTGCAACAGAAGTTTTAGGAATGCAATTTGCTCCAGATTTAGAATGTAATATTCCTGGTGATGTTTCTAACGAGCCTTTACACCACGATCCTAATATGGATGGAGATGGCGGAGAAGGTGCTGTATTAACTAGCGTATTATCAGAATTTACGTTTAATATTGCAGGAACAGGAAGCTTATTAAACCTAAGAGTAGAAGTGCATATGGATTCAGGTAGTGAAGAAATTGCTATCGATTTCTTAAATGTAAAATCAGATTCTATGACATTAGGAGTTGAAGAGACTAACTTAGAAAGTGCTATTTCTATTTACCCAAACCCTTCTAATGGTGTTTTAAATATTAACAAGCCTTCTGGTGTTAATTTAGAAAAGGCAACAGTTTATAATGTTTTAGGGAAGTCTGTTAAAACGATTAATTTAGTAAACATGACAGATAGTAAATCACTAGATTTAACAGCATTATCTTCTGGATTGTATTTAGTAAATATTCAAGCAGAGAATGGTAAAACTATTACTAAGAAAATAGTAATCGAATAATAATAATTATTAATAGATTTAAAGTCGCCTTGAAAGTGTTTCAAGGCGACTTTTTTTGTTTCCTATTTTAATAATTTAAGTATATAAATTTCTAAGCTAAAAACTTCGTTTTAGTATAGATCAAGTTTTAGTTTTAAAATACATAAAGTAAAGGCGGTTAAAAGTGTTCTTTATACAATTCATTTTTCATAAATAATCCTTATTTTTGCAACTTTAAAAGCAGAAAATTTATGTTTAATAATTTAAGTGAAAAGTTAGATAAAGCGTTACATGTACTAAAAGGACACGGAAGCATTACAGAGGTAAATGTTGCCGAAACCTTAAAAGAAGTACGTCGAGCTTTATTAGATGCCGATGTTAACTTTAAAATTGCTAAAGAATTTACCAAAAAAGTAAAAGAAAAAGCACTAGGTCAAAATGTTTTAACCAGCCTGCAACCAGGACAATTAATGGTTAAAATTGTTAAAGACGAAT
>JBMZDY010000276.1:0-2712 GCA_049614585.1 Oceanihabitans sp. | reverse complement strand
AGCCTTTGGCGATACAAACAAAAGTATACTGCATTACAAAAAGAAATGGATGTACTATTAGTGGAAAACGATAGGTTAAAAGTAGAAAATCAACTTTTAGCAGTGTCTTTAGACAGCACACAGCTACAATTGGAAGAGCGCTCTATGTTTACCGATTCTTTATTAGTACAAAATACAGCATTAGCAGAAGTAGTAGAGAATGCTGCAATATTAAGCGCAGTAAAACTTAAAGGTTTTGGTGTAATAGTACGTACTTCTGGTAAATTAATACCTACAGAAAGAGCAAGACGTACCGATAAAATTAGAATTTGCTATTCGGTACCAAAAAACACATTGGTTCAAGCTGGTGATCAAGAATTATTTATTCAAGTTATAGACCCAAATAACAATATACTTGGTTTAAATGAACAAGTGCAATTTGACGATAAAACACTAAACTATAGTGCAATAAGTAAGTTTAATTACGAAAACGAATCTTTAGATATTTGCGAATTTGTTAAGTCTAGAACCGATAGTTTTGAAAAAGGCAGATATGTTGTTAATGTGTTTAATAATGAAGACTTACTATCCTCTAACGAGTTTAGTTTAAAATAAGCGGCACTAATCCTAATAAAATAATATTAAAAGCAAAAAGCATCTTTGTTTAAAGATGCTTTTTGCTTTTGTTATTTACTTAATGCTACAATACATGCCTCTCTTATACTCCACAAGTCTGTAAACGAAACAGGTATATTATTGGTTAATATCCATTTTTTAATATATTTTTTGTGCAGTAAAACTTTAAATCCTGTTGTTTGCGAAGGGGTTATTTCTCTTTCTAGTAATATAGAATCGCTAAATGAAGACTTGTTTTTTGTGTTATTTGTAAAATCGTAAATAGCATTCGTAAACTTTAAATATGTATGTGCTTCTGGAATGTATTCTAAATTATATTTATTTAAAATTTTACCAACACCTTTTGTATTAGCTTCACACATTTTATAAATTCCAATAAAGAGTTTTATTTTTTCAGCTTCATTTTCTATAGCCAACTGCTTTAAAAAAGCATGCTTTGTAGAACAAGTTCCTTTATTTTTAGCAAGTATTGCTGTATAGTTACTGTTTTTGCCTAAACGTCCGTAAGGTATTTCTTTTACGTATTGGCAAACCGTTTCAAAATCGTTTAAACCCAATGAAATACATGTACTCGATAGTTTTTTTTCAGGATTTAATTTAAAGTTAAATAGTTTTTCCATTTATAATAACAGAGTCTATGTGGCTTTCGCCAAAAGCATAAGGCAAATAATTATAACTTGGCACCTTTTTAGTAATAATTAGATTTGCTTTTTTTCCTTTGCTTATACTACCATATTGATTAGAAATACCCATTGCATAAGCTGCGTTTATAGTTGCGGCGTTTATTGCTTCTTCTGGAGTCATTTTCATTTTAATACAAGCTGTGCTTATTACAAAATTCATATTCCCACTTGGTGTAGAACCAGGATTATAATCGCTAGCTAAAGCAATAGGCAAACCAGCATCAATAATTCTTCTAGCAGGAGTATATGGAATACTTAAAAAATAAGAACAGGAGGGAAGTGCAACTGGCATGGTATTGCTACCTTTAAGCGCTTCTATATCTTGGGTATTTAGCTCTTCTAGATGATCTACAGATAGTGCTTGGTGCTTAACAGCGAGTGCTACGCCACCAAAAGCATTAAATTGGTTTACATGTATTTTGGGTTTTAAACCATTTTTAATTCCTTGACTAATAATAAGTTGGGTGTCGTCTAAATCGAAATACCCTTTTTCACAAAATATATCTATATAATCTGCAAGGTTTTCTTCTTTAATAAGCGGAAGCATTTCGTTAATTATTAAATCTAGGTAGCCTTTTTTATTGTCTTTATATGCTTTAGGCAAAGCATGAGCTCCTAAAAAAGTAGCTTTTATTTTTATAGGAAATTCTTTTTTAATTCGCTTTATAACACGTAGCATTTTTAATTCTGCTTCAACTGTTAAGCCGTAACCCGATTTAATTTCTAGTGCACCAGAACCCATTTTCATTACTTCCTTAACACGCTTTATAGATTGGTTATACAATTCTGCTTCGCTTGTATTTTGAAGTTTTTCTGCAGAATTAATAATTCCACCACCGCGATTTGCGATTTCTTCATAAGTTAAACCATTTATTCGGTCTACAAATTCTTGCTCCCTATTTCCAGCATAAACTATATGTGTATGCGAATCGCACCAAGTAGGTAAAACCATTTTCCCAGTAGCATCAATTACTTCGTCTGCAACTAAAGTAGGTAATTCGTGCATAGAACCATAAGTAACTATGGTATCGTCTTCAATAAATAAAAAAGCATTTTTTATAGTTGGTAGCAGATTCATTTCTTTACCAGATACTTTTAATATAGGAGTATCTCGTACTTGAACTAATTCTTTAATATTGGTAATTAATAGTGACATATTTTGAAAAATAAAAGTTTAAATTTAACAAAATAAATATCTTATGACTAGAGAAGAGCGAGATAAAATTTGTTTAAGTTGTATAAACCACGAAATGGATGAGCGTTATGGCGTTTTGTGTGGTTTGACGAATAATTTTGCGAATTTTTTAGAAAATTGTAAAGATTTTAAAAAAGAATCTAAACTAGTTTTAGAAAAACAAAAACCTGTATTTAAACCTGAAACAAAAATTACTAAACGCAAGAAGAAAAGTTTTGG
>JBMZDY010000275.1:0-2735 GCA_049614585.1 Oceanihabitans sp. | reverse complement strand
AACCTGTGTAATTTAATAGGAATACCGTTTAATACAAAGATGCTTCATTGGAAAGCAGGAGCTAGGCAAGAAGATGGTGTTTGGGCAAAATACTGGTATGCGAACATTCATAAATCTAAAGGGTTTTTAGAATACAAACCTAAAACCCAACCATTTCCAGAGCATTTAAAGCCATTATTACAAGAGTGTATGCCTCATTATAATAAATTATTAAAGTATGTAATAAATTAATTGTAGTTTACAATTCAATTTTTTGATTATCTTCCCTTTTATGAAAAAGCAAATAGTACTAATTTTTATATTTCTCATTTTTAATGTAAGCGCTTACGCTTCTTATATATTAATCCCAATGGATTATGAGAGTCAAAAAGACCATTTAAAAGCATATGGTATAACATATTGGACACTAGAAAAACAGTTAAAAGTTAAATGGTTACTTAATTATCGAGGCGGTTCTTTTCTGTTGCCAGATACCGAATCCATTCAACGAGAATGCAAAATTAGAGGCGTAAGTTTCGAAATTCTTTCTGCTTCAAAAACAAATCAAATTCTAGAAGAAATTAGTAGTCCAAGTAAAAACATGGAAGCTGTAGTATTAGAAAAAGCACCTAAAATAGCAGTATATACACCAAAAGGAAAACTACCTTGGGACGATGCAGTTACCATGGTATTAACTTACGCCGAAATTCCATACGAAACTATTTATGACGAAGAAGTGCTAAATGATGGTTTATTATTATTCGATTGGTTGCACCTGCATCATGAAGATTTTACAGGTCAATATGGAAAATTTTATGGTAGATATCGAGCAACACCTTGGTATATTCAAGAAAAAAAAGAAGCAGAAGCATTAGCAACTAAATTGGGGTATTCTAAAGTGTCGGAAGAAAAAAGAGATGTAGCCCTAAAAATTAGAGAATATGTTATTGGAGGTGGCTTTATGTTTGCTATGTGTAGTGCTACAGATAGTTTTGATATTGCATTATCTGCTCAAGGTATAGATATTTGCGAACCCATGTTTGATGGTGATGGTAGCGACCTTAATTACCAATCGAAATTAGACTTTTCTAAAACTTTTGCTTTTAAGAATTATACCCTAGAACGAAATCCTATTATTTATGAGTTTTCTAGTATTGATATGACCAGTAAAAGAAAAATACCAAAAGAAACCGATTATTTTACATTAATGGATTTCTCTGCAAAATGGGATCCAATTCCAACCATGTTATGTCAAAACCATACTGCTTTGGTAAAAGGGTTTATGGGGCAAACAACATCTTTTTATCGCGAACAAATAAAAAGTAATGTGTTGGTTATGGGGGAAAACAGAACCAACGGAGAAGCAAAATATATTCATGGCATAAAAGGAAAAGGGTTCTTTACCTTTTATGGAGGGCACGATCCAGAAGATTATAGACATTTAGTTGGAGACCCAAAAACCGAATTAGAACTGCATCCAAATTCGCCAGGTTATAGGCTAATTTTAAATAATGTTTTATTTCCTGCTGCAAAAAAGAAAAAGCAAAAAACCTAATTCTTTTAAATTCTTAAAAAATAGATTCCCATAAGTATTTTCTATTTTTAAATGTTCCATCCACCAATTTATAAATACAAATATGATTAAAGCAAATTCTGCCATTACATTTTCTTGTGGTTTAGATATGAAAAATAGATTCATGCTAGCTCCATTAACAAACCAACAGAGTTATGAAGACGGAAACCTGTCTGATGCCGAATATAATTGGTTATCTAAAAGAGCCGAAGGAGAGTTTGGCTTAGTAATGACCTGCGCTTCACATGTACAAGAAGTAGGGAAGGGCTTTCCTGGTCAATTAGGAATTTTTAGCGACCAATTAAATAAAGGGCATATTAAACTTGCTGCTAATATAAAAAGTTATGGTAGTCTTGCAGTAATACAATTGCATCATGCAGGTATGCGTACACCATTTAATTTAATAAACAAACAGCCAGTTTGTCCTTCAGATAATGCTAAAACAAATGCAAGAGCACTAGATTTAGAAGAGGTTATTCAATTACGCGAGGATTTTATATCTGCAGCTATTCGTGCAAAAAAATGTGGTTATAATGGCGTAGAAGTTCATGGAGCACATGGCTATATACTTACGCAATTTTTAAGTGCAGAAATAAACCATAGAACTGATAATTACGGTGGATCTCTAGAAAACAGAGCAAGATTACTCTTTGAAATTGTAGACGGTATTAGAGCAGCTTGCGGAGCAGATTTTTTGCTTGGTGTACGACTTTCGCCAGAAAGATTTGGAATGGATATCGCTGAAGTAAAATGGGTATGCCAGCAATTAATTGATTCTAATAATATCGACTTTTTAGATATTTCACTTTGGGATTGTTTTAAATATCCTAATAATGAAAAATACCAAGACAGCACATTGCTGGAACATTTTAAAACATTGAATTTTAAAAACGTAAAATGGACCGTTGCAGGAAAAATATATAATGGAAATGCAGTACATAAAATATTAGAATCTGGAGTAGATTTTGTTAGTATTGGTACAGCCGCAATATTACATCATAACTTTCCTAAATTAGTAATGGAGGATCCTAATTTTAATCCTATTGCACTTCCTGTTTCTAAAGCACATTTAATAAACGAAGGTTTGGGAGAAAAATTTGTAGATTATTTAAAACGTTGGCCAGATTTTATTAAATAAAAATCTAAAAATAGTTTTGTAACGTATATATTATAAATACTTTAA
>JBMZDY010000274.1:0-2740 GCA_049614585.1 Oceanihabitans sp. | reverse complement strand
AATATTATATCGAAATGGTATTCCTTCGGCTTTAAGTAAAGCAAGTGCTTCAAGGGTATAGTGCAACCCTTTTTTCCAATGCAAACGAGCTACAGTTATTAGTTGAACTGGATTGGTATATTGTTTTTGTTTCGATACTGAAAAATATTGGGTATTTATGGCAGGCGTTATTTTTACAATTGGCGCTTGGTCTTTAAACCCATTACTATAAAGTAGTTGTTTAATATCGTTAGAAATAACATGTATTTTATCTACTGTTTCCCAAAGTCTTGCATAACAATTAGGGTTTTTTATTGGATATACCCCAATATCAAATCCTCTAAAACTTACTGCCATTTTACTCTGTTTTGCAGCTGCAAGATTTTCGCATCCTAGTACTAAAGTGCCAAATCCAAAATGCAACCAATGTAATGGGCTTTTAAATATTGGTGCATAGGTATAAATACGCTTTGCAATACGTGTCCAAGCAACTCCATGTTGCCGCTCTATTTTGCAAAATTTTAAAATGCTTTTTAAGTAAGGAAATAAACCAATATATACATATAGCAGTGTTAGCACTTGCTTTAAAGGATTGCGATATTGTCTTGAAAATAACTTTACATCACATAAGGAAAAATTATTTTCGTTAACCGAACAAAATAGGGTTACCTCATGACCTTGCTCTTGTAAACCCTTTATTTTTGAATTAAAAAAGGTTTCGGAGTATGCTGGCGCTGAAGATAATACTAATCCTATTTTCATATTACTTTGCAATTACATGATTATACAAGTTAGACATTCCTGTAATTAATTTTTCTTCCGAATGATTTTCCTCCACAAAACTTCTCGCTTGTTTTGTTATTTCTTGGTATTGCTTTAACGTTAAGGTTTGTACTTCTTGAACAGCATTTGCAATTGCTTCTGGGTTACGAGTTGGCACTAAAAAACCGGTTTTATTTGGTAATATTACTTCTTGCATACCACCACAATTGGTACTAATTACTAATGTGCCTAAAGCCATCGCTTCTAGAACTACATTAGCAATTCCTTCTTCAATACTTGGTAACAGCAAAACATCTGCTTCTAGTATTGCTTTTTGTACTTCCCTAAATTGTTTTGGAGCTATAAAGCTTACCTGCTGCATTAAACCTAATTGTGCACGTTGGTAAAGCAATGCTTCGTTTTGTTTTAAGCCAATTATACTATATTGAAAAGAGCTGTTGCTGGTTTTTAATATTTGCATAGCATCTAGTGCATAACGATAGCCTTTTGTAAAATGAGAACGTCCTATAGATAGTATTTTAATTTGCGTATTAACTTTGGTTTTTAAAGTAAACGGAAATTTTTTTAATGGCAACCCACTTTTAATTACATGAATATTTTTTGAGGATACACCAAATGCTGTTGTTTTAGCAAGCATACTAGTAGATACTGCATGGAAAGTTTTTACTCTTGGAAAAAATTCTTGGTATACTTGTTTCCATTTTTTATCTGCATTTGGACTAATAGTAATATGTGTACCTCGTAAGCTTAAAATTAATTCCATTCCAAATTCTTGAACCCAAATCCATTCGCTAATACTTTTTGCCCATTGCAAATGAAAAATATCTGGCTTGTAATACAATACAGGATAATACTTTGCTTTTAAATGCATTATATTATTTCCTTTAGATAAGATAATTTTATCTAACTTTTTTTTCGCTTTATTTTTATATACACTTAATAGCACGCTGTATTTAATAAAAAGAAATAGCTTACTAATTTTACTGGTATAAGTAATAAAAAAGGTGTTTGCTTTCGCATCCATTTCCTTACGTTGCAAGCCAAAAATATAAATATGCATTCCTTTTTTTGCTAGACCATTAATTAACCTTTCAATAAAAGTAGTACTTGGCGTTTCGCCTGTATATATCGCTATTTTTAAATTTTTATTCAAATTATTATTCTGCTATAATATTTTTATACAGCAAGGTGTGTTTATCTATAAACTGTTTAACCGAATATTCTTGCGTTACACAAGCATGCATGCTTTTTTCTAGCTGTATATATGCAGTTTCGTTTAAATCCATTATACGTAAAATAGTAGTTTTTAAATCGGAAACATTATTTGGTTCAAATAAGCAATCTGGAAAGTCTTTTAAAATATCTTTAACACCACTTACTTTCGAACCTAATACAATTTTACCAGACGCCATTGCTTCTAATGGCGCTACTGGTAATCCTTCTCCAGGTTTTAAAGTAGGAATTACAAATACGTCTGCTATTGCGTGATACGGACGCACATCGGCTTTTTTTCCTAAAAACTGAATCGTAGAAAAACCACTTGCTTGCTTTTTTAATTTGTTAGCATAATCTCCTTGATCGTTGCCTACAATAAGCAGTTTAACATTTGGGTTATTTAAAGCTATTACTGCTTGTATTAACACTTCAATCCCTTTTATTGGAATTAAGTTTACTACCGAAACAATAAAAAAATCGGTTGGTTTTTTTTCAATAATATGTAAAGATGCAGCTTTAAGTGTATTGCTGGGCGAATAATAATTTATATCTACGCCTAATGGAATTGCAACTACCTTCCGCTTTATTTTGGAAGCATAAAATGCATTCATGTCGGAGTTTATGGTAATTATTTTAGTACTTAATGCACTTCTCCATTTCCAGGCTTTATTTCCCCAACCCATAGATTTTTTAGTAAACACCCATGGAATTCCAGCAATTTTTGCAGCTAAAGGTTCCGAAAAATCAGAGCTCCAATGCCAAG
>JBMZDY010000273.1:0-2786 GCA_049614585.1 Oceanihabitans sp. | reverse complement strand
ATTAATTTATTTACCCACTTTTTACTAGAAAAAGAGCCGTGGTTTGCATCGTGCATTACATTCATGCCTACTCCAGCCATACCTATACCTATTACCATCATGCAAATTATTTGTAGCCAAGTTGGTAAATCTACAGTTAATAAAAGTACTAAAGGGCCAAGTAATAATGTAAACATTACTATGGCTTTTACATATAATTTCCAGTTTCCTGTTTTTTTAATATTGTTATCTTTAAAATAAGCATTTACTCGCTTGTTTAAAGTTCTAAAAAACTTTGCTGAATCTGTTCTCGAAAAGGTTAACACTTGTTTTGACATATACATGTGGTTTTAATAATATAATAACGTTTAAACACGCAGTTATTATTTTGCACCAAAGATAATTAATTTAAGGAATGTATTAATTATAAAATATCATAAAATTATGCGCATAAAATACATACTTTTGCAAAAATATTATTAAGAAATGGAACTCATTTTAAAGTACTTTCCAGAATTAAGTTCAGATCAAATAGAAAAACTAACCAAGTTAGAAGCTTTATACCACGATTGGAATTTAAAAATTAATGTAGTATCTAGAAAAGATATAGACGAATTGTACTTAAGGCACGTGCTACATGCTCTTGCAATTGCAAAAGTAATACAGTTTAAGCCCAATACTAAAATTATAGATGTAGGAACTGGAGGTGGATTTCCAGGTATTCCGCTTGCTATTTTATTTCCCGAAAGCTCTTTTCATTTAGTAGATAGTATAAATAAAAAACTAAATGTAGTACGTGAAGTTGTTTCTGGACTAGAAATTAAAAATGTTAAAGTTACACATTCTCGTGTCGAAGAAATTCCTGGTTATTACGATTTTATTGTAAGTCGTGCTGTTGCAGCTATGCCAACTTTTGTGCATTGGGTAAAAGGAAAAGTGGCTAAAAAACAAAACCACGAACTTAAAAATGGTATTATATATTTAAAAGGAGGTGATTTAGCAGAAGAGCTTCAGAATTACCCAAAAGCTAGAATTTATAATATTAGCGATTATTATGATGAAGCATTTTTTGAAACAAAAAAAGTAGTGCATTTACCTTTAAAATACAAAGGCTAACACACTACTTTTATTAAGTTTTAAAAAAAACTGTTTATTCTTTGTGGTCGTCTATAACTTCTTCGTCTCTATATTTACAACAAGGATGCACGCTTGCATATGCTTCGTCTGTAGCCTTTAAATCTTTTGTATCATGACCAACAGCTACAATGTTTTTGTGTATTTGGTTTAAGTTGGTCTTTTCTTCGTTGTATATAATTTTTAACTCGTGTGTTTCTACATTCCATATTGCAGATTTTACGCCTTTGGTTTTGTAGCATGCTTTTTCAATTCGGTTTTTACACATGGTACAAACGCCGTCTACTTCAATAGATGCTTTTGCGTTTTTGTTTTGTGCGAAAGTTGCTAAACCAACGAACATAAATATGGTTAATACTATTGTTTTTTTCATAATGTTTAATTTTAGTTTTTAATGAATTTTAAATCGTAATCCAGCATAATAATTTGAACCATAAATTGGGCCGTATACAAAAGTAGTATCAAAATTCGAACCAAAAGGGTTTTCGGCTTCTAATACTGGATTATTTTGTTTAACATTTGTTATGTTTTCTCCACCCAAATATACTTCAAATTTAGGAGAAAATACTTTGGTAATTTGTGCATTTAATGTTGCTACACTTGGGGAGTGTTTTGGTAATTGAAATGCACTAGGGTTGCTAGCGGTAGATGAAAAACGTTGTTTATCTATCCAATTAAAAGTAGCATCCATTTTCCATTGTCCAGATCTTCCTTCTTTAATTTTGGTTTCGAAAGAAGCGTTAGCAAAAAAACGATTTTTTGGTACTAATGGTTTTTCTAATTTTCCAGAATTATATTGTGTTTGTACATCGTAATATTTATAAGCTAAACGTAAATCTAGTTGGCTTAGTAAATTGTAATTTATTTCTACTTGAAAACTATTAGCAAAGCTATCGCCTTTTAAATTATAAAAATTTACTTCTTGTGGATTTTCGTAATCTACAACTACTTGGTTTTTAAAATCGGTTCTATAGTAATCTACGGTAACATCTGCTTTTCGGTTAAATAAATTAAATCCTTGTAAAAAGGAAACTCCGTAATTCCAAGCTATTTCTGGATCTAAGCCATAAATTTTGCCATTTGTATTTAAAATATTGATGTCTCTAGAAGTAGAAAAAATCTTTTGGTTTTCGGCAAATATGCTTGCGCTTCTTTTTCCTCTTCCTATAGAAGCTCTTAAAGCAGATTTTTCCCATGGCGAATATCTAGCATGTACTCTAGGAGTAATAAAAGTGCCCAATAAATTGTTGTGGTCTACTCGTATTCCTGCGGTTATATTAAGTTTGTCTAAATTATCGAAAGCATATTCGAAAAAAGCACCAATATCCGACTCTGTTCTTCCAAAATCTTCCCTGTTTACCATTTCATTATAATGGTCGTATGTATAACTAATTCCTGTTTTAAATTTGTTTCTAGAATCGCTAATTATCGAGTTGTAAATTACCGTAGTGTATAAGCTGTTTTGTGTAATGTTGTAATTGTTTAAGCCAAAATACGATTCTTGTTCGTGGCTACTAAAAGCGGCTTGAACACCAATACTTTGCCACGGTATTTCTGGGTTTACATAGCCTAGTTTTGTAGAAACTTCGTAACGTTTAGTGTCTATTTCGCCTCCCCAATAATTGGTTGTTCCTCGGTCTCTTTTGGGTTTGAAATTTACTTGACCAGTTTGT
>JBMZDY010000272.1:0-2791 GCA_049614585.1 Oceanihabitans sp. | reverse complement strand
TCTGTTAAAAATGGATTTGTTTGAGGACCAGATAAAGAAACACCAAAAGTATTTCCTATAAGTTATCCTAACGAAGCTTACGGTTTTAAAACCTTACCAAAGCAAGAAACCATTTTATTTAAAAATGCTACAGTTTGGACCAACGAAGCAGCAGGAATATTGCAAACAGATGTTTTAATTAAAGATGGCAAAATTGCCAAAATCGGAAATAATTTAAGTTCTAATTCCGCTAAAGTTATTGATGCAACAGGCAAACACCTTACCGCAGGAATTATTGACGAACACTCTCATATAGCAACATCTGCTGTAAACGAATCTGGACAGAATGCTTCATCAGAAGTAAGCATAGAAGACGTTGTAGATGCAGAAGATGTAGACATTTATCGCAACCTTGCAGGAGGTGTAACTTCAATTCAAATTTTACATGGTTCGGCAAATCCTATAGGTGGTCGTTCGGCAATAATAAAATTAAAATGGGGAGAAACTGCTAACAATTTAATTTACAAAGACAGTCCTAAATTTATAAAATTTGCACTAGGTGAAAATGTAAAACAATCTAATTGGGGTAACTATGCAACCATTCGTTTTCCACAAACCAGAATGGGTGTAGAACAACTTTATACCGATTATTTTACAAGAGCTCAAGAATACGACAAGATTAAAAAAAGCGGTAAACCATATCGAAAAGATTTAGAACTAGAAACTTTAGCCGAAATATTAAACAAAGAACGTTTTATTAGTTGCCACTCGTATGTACAAAGTGAAATTAATATGTTAATGAAAGTTGCCGAAAAATTCAACTTCAATATCAACACGTTCACACATATTCTTGAAGGTTATAAAGTTGCAGATAAAATGAAAGCACACGGTGTTGGTGGCTCTACATTTAGTGACTGGTGGGCATACAAATACGAAGTTAACGATGCCATACCACACAATGCACCAATAATGCACAATGCAGGAGTTACCGTTGCAATTAATAGTGACGATGCAGAAATGTCTAGACGCCTTAATCAAGAAGCGGCTAAATCGGTTAAATATGGTAATATTAGCGAAGAAGATGCATGGAAATTTGTAACGCTTAACCCAGCAAAACTTTTACATATCGACAACCGAGTTGGCAGTATTAAAGTAGGTAAAGATGCAGACGTTGTATTATGGAGTGACCATCCTATGTCTATTTATGCAAAAGCAGAAAAAACAATTATAGAAGGGGTTACTTATTTCGATAAAGACCGCGATGTACAACATAGAAATGAAATGCGTCAAGAAAAAAATGAATTAACAAGCCTTATGTTACAAGCAAAAAACAAAGGATTAAAAACGGTTCCAGTAAAAAAGAAAGAAGACAAACTTTTACACTGCGATACTGTACATAATTAATAAAAGGTTGTAACCATTAAATACGTTAAAATGAAAAAATTAAATAAATATATACTAGCTGCTTTTTTATTGTGCTGTACTATTGTATTAGCGCAACAAACACCAGCAGCAAAGCAAAGTAATGCAATTACTATTGAAGGTGCTACTGCACATTTAGGTACTGGCGAAATTATAGAAAACGCTTTAATAATGTTTGAAAACGGTAAACTTACTTATGTAGGTAGCGCTTTAAACAAAATAGCTAGAAAAGGAAAAGTAATTAATGCACAAGGCAAACATGTTTACCCAGGATTTATAGCACCAAACTCTACATTAGGATTAGTTGAAATAGATGCAGTTCGAGCTACCCAAGACAACGACGAAGTAGGCTACATGAACGCCCATATTAGAAGTATTATTGCTTTTAACACCGAATCGAAAGTTCTAGAATCTATGCGACCAAATGGCGTATTAATGGGACAAATAACACCAAGAGGAGGTGTTATTTCTGGAACCTCATCTATTGTTCAATTTGATGCTTGGAATTGGGAAGATGCAGTTGTAAAACAAGACGATGGTGTACACCTTAATTGGCCAAACCCTTACAGTAGAGGTCGTTGGTGGCTAGGCGAACCTTCGCATTTAAAACCAAACAAAAATTACGCTAAACAACTAGAAAATATAAACAATTATTTTAAAGAATGTAAAGCGTATGAAGCAGGAAATAAAACAACAAAACACCTGCCTTTCGAGGGATTATCACCAATTTTTAATGGCTCGAAAAAACTGTATATACACGTACAAGACGAAAAAGGAATTACCGATGCTATTCAATTTGCAAAAACAAACAACGTAACGCATATGGTTATTGTTGGTGGTTACGAAGCATATAAAGTTACTCCGCTTTTAAAACAAAATAACATTCCTGTATTACTTAGACGTGTACACGCAAGACCTACTAGCGACGATCAAGATGTAGACCTACCTTTTAAAATGGCAAAAATACTTGTAGATGCTGGTGTTTTAGTAGGACTAGAAAATGCTGGTGATATGGAACGTATGAATACAAGAAACCTACCCTTTCTTGCAGGAACTTGTGCTGCTTACGGACTTGACAAAGAAGAAGCTTTAAAACTTATAACAGCAAATACTGCTAAAATATTAGGTATCAATTCTTTTTGCGGATCGCTAGAAGTTGGTAAAGATGCTACCCTTTTTATAAGTGAAGGAGATGCTTTAGATATGCGAACCAACATACTTAACAAAGCTTATATACAAGGAAGAGATATTAGTTTAGAAACGCACCAAACAAAACTTTACAAACGGTATTCCGAAAAATACAACTAACAGTAATCTAAAAAAGCTTCCGTTAATAAATGGAAGCTTTTTTTTATGGAATGCATTATATTTCACTCCTCTTTAATTATCG
>JBMZDY010000271.1:0-2817 GCA_049614585.1 Oceanihabitans sp. | reverse complement strand
TTTTACGCATAATTTCTTTTTTATCGTAACCTTCTAATTCTGCATAAACATTAATAATTCCACCAGCATTAATTAAAAAATCTGGTGCATAAACAATACCTCTTTCTTGTAAGATTGCTCCATGTTTTTCTTCTGTAGCAAGTTGGTTGTTTGCAGCTCCAGCAATAACTTTAGCTTTTAGCTTGTATATAGTTTCGTCGTTAATTGTTGCACCTAAAGCACAAGGTGCATAAATATCTACATCTTCGCTATAAATATCGTTTCCAGTATATATTGTAGCATCGTATTTTCTGCTAATTTCTTGTAAACGCTCTTGGTTAATATCTGCAATAATTACTTTTGCACCTTCGTTGGTTAGGTGTTCTACAAGCGATTCGCCTACGTGGCCAATTCCTTGAACAATTACTTTTCTATCTTCAAGTATATCGCTTCCAAATTTATGTTTTGCAGCAGCTTTCATTCCCATAAAAACACCATAAGCTGTAATAGGAGATGGGTTTCCTGCACCACCAATACTTTCAGAAATTCCGGTAACATAAGGAGTAACTTCGCGAACTAAATCCATATCGGCAGTTTCCATACCAACATCTTCAGCAGTAATATATTTTCCGCTTAGCGAATGTACAAATTCTCCAAAGCGTTTCATTAATTCTGGAGTTTTCTGTGTTTTAGCATCTCCAATAATAACCGCTTTACCACCACCTAAGTTAAGTCCAGTAATGGCAGACTTAAAAGTCATTCCACGCGATAAACGAAGCACATCGTTTAGCGCTTCCCATTCGTTATTATATTGCCACATTCTGGTACCACCTAATGCTGGTCCTAATACGGTATTGTGTATACCAATTATTGCTTTTAAACCTGTATCTTTGTCGTTGCAAAAAACAATTTGCTCATGATTATCGAAGGAAAGTTGGCCAAAAACTGGATCCATCTTTTTAAGGTCTTTAGCGTTTATAAGGTCTGTAACCATTTAATTATATTTTAAGTTATATTGGTTGTTTGCAATTTTTTGAAAAACAATGTGCAAAATTAAATGAATATTCAGCTAATAGCAACATAAATACTGTTAATTTGTAAAATTGTTAAAAACTTTAGTTTAAAATCAATTCCTGTTAATGAAAGCATTACAGCATGTAAATAAATATTTCTTTAAGTATAAATACAAACTCTTAATTGGTATAATAATTACAATTATATCTAAGGTGTTTTTAATTTTTACACCAGAATTTATAGGTTCTTCTATAGATATAATAGATAATTATCGCTTAAACAAAACCGATATCTCGCAAGTAAAAAGCACTTTGTTGGTAAATATATTTTATATCGTAGGTGCTGCTTTATTTGCTGGGATACTTACTTTTTTTATGCGACAAACCATAATTAATGTATCGCGTTACATTGAGTACGATTTAAAAAATGAAGTATATAAACAATACCAAAATTTATCTTTAAACTTTTACAAGCATAATCGTACAGGCGATTTAATGAATAGAATAAGTGAAGATGTTGGTAGAGTACGTATGTATGCAGGACCAGCAATAATGTATAGTATAAATACACTTACTTTATTTGTTGTGGTTATTGGTTTTATGTATAACCAAGCGCCAAAATTAACATTGTATACCTTACTGCCTTTACCAGTACTTTCATTTATTGTATATAAAGTAAGTAAAGAAATACACAAGCGTACAACTGTTGTTCAAGAATACCTTTCTAAACTTTCTACTTTTACACAAGAAACGTTTAGTGGTGTAGCTACTATAAAAGCTTATAATATAGAAACACAAACTGCAAACGATTTTAAGGCGCTTTCTATAGCTAGTAAAAACAAGCAATTGCATTTAGCAAAAGTGCAAGCTTTTTTCTTTCCAATGATGATTGTACTTATTGGCGCAAGTAATTTATTGGTTATTTATATTGGTGGAAACCAATATATAAATGGCGAAATTAGTTTAGGTGTAATTACCAAGTTTATTATTTATGTAAATATGCTTACTTGGCCTGTAGCAACTGTTGGTTGGGTAACCTCTATAATACAACAAGCAGAAGCATCGCAAAAGCGTATAAACGAATTTTTAAATAAAAAACCCGAAATACAAAATACAGCAACTAGTACTTCTGTTATACGTGGAAATATAGAATTTAAAGATGTTTACTTTACCTATAGCGATACCAATATTGAAGCATTACAAGGAGTAAGTTTTACTGTAAATAAAGGCGAAACTTTAGCTGTTTTAGGAAAAACTGGATCTGGAAAATCTACCATTTTAGATTTAATAGGAAGGCTTTACGATATAGAAAAGGGAGATTTATTGGTAGATAACAAATCTATAAAAAACATTAATTTATACTCCTTAAGAAACCATATTGGTTATGTTCCGCAAGATGCATTTTTGTTTAGCGATAGCATAAATAATAACATTAAGTTTGGTAAAGAAGATGCTACAGATGAAGAAATAATTCAAGCTGCTAAAAATGCCAAAGTACATAAAAACATTATTGGATTTAAAGACGCTTACCAAACCATATTAGGAGAGCGAGGTATTACCCTTTCTGGAGGGCAAAAGCAACGTGTTTCTATAGCAAGAGCAATTATTAAAAATCCGCAAATATTATTGTTCGACGATTGCCTTTCTGCTGTAGATACCGAAACCGAAGAGCAAATACTTCAAAATTTAAATAAGCTTTCTACAGGTAAAACCACTATTATTGTAAGTCATCGCGTGTCTTCGGCAAAAAATGCCGATAAAATTATTGTTTTAGATTCTGGTAAAATTATTCAGCAAGGCACACACGAATCCTTAATTAACGAAA
>JBMZDY010000270.1:0-2822 GCA_049614585.1 Oceanihabitans sp. | reverse complement strand
TATACTATGCAATTAAAAAAGTTTGTTCCAAATTTTATAACCTTATTAAATTTATTTTGTGGTTGTATTGCTGTGCTATTAGCAGTAAATAGTTTGTTTGTTGCTGCAGCAGCTTTTGTTTTTTTAGGTGTGTTTTTCGATTTTTTCGATGGGTTTTTTGCTAGAAAACTAAATGTTCAAAGCGAGTTAGGCGTTCAGTTAGATTCCTTAGCAGATATGGTTACAAGTGGTTTAGTACCTGGAATTATTATGTTTAAACTACTTACTATGGCCTCTAGTAGTAATGGTTGGCAGTTAAATTCTTGGAGTACTTTTATGCAATGGGAAGGTTATAGAGTTGTACCAATGGCTTTGTTTGGTTTATGTATTACACTTGCGTCTGCATATAGGCTAGCAAAATTTAATATAGATCAAGAACAACAAACTTATTTTAAAGGCTTACCAACTCCTGCTAATACACTACTAATAATTTCACTGCCTTTAATATTAGAATACCAAAATAACGATACTATAAATGCTATTATTTTAAACCAATGGTTTTTACTTGCTTTAACTGGTTTTAGTTGTTATTTGCTAAATGCAAAAATTAAATTATTTGCTTTAAAATTTAAAAACTGGCAGTTTAAAGACAATGCTATTCGATATATATTTATAGTACTTTGTATTGTTTTACTAACAGTATTGCAATTTGCTGCAATTCCATTAATTATATTATTCTATATTATCTTATCCTTACTAAACAATAAAAACTAATTACTAATGGCCGAAATTATATTTACTTTATTAATGCTTGTTTTATTGCAAGCTGTACTTGGTTTTGATAACCTTTTATATATTTCATTAGAGTCTAAAAAAGCGCCAACTAGCGAGCAAAAAAGAGTTCGAAAGGTTGGAATACTTATAGCAATAATACTTCGTATTGTTTTGCTATTTGTTTTGGTATCTATTATCGATTTTTTTCAAGAACCATTTTCATTTTTAACAGGAGGAATAGATAACATTGTACATTTTGCGTTTAATGGTCATAGTATAATTGTATTAGCAGGTGGTGCATTTATTATTTATACAGCGATAAAAGAAATTTGGCACATGATTTCGAATCACGATTTAAATCATAATGTAGAAGATGGAGATAATACTAGAACAAAATCGGCTAATGCAGTTATTATAAGTATTGTAATTATGAATTTGGTTTTTTCGTTCGATTCGATTCTAGCAGCAATAGGATTAACTAGTGATATAGCGAATAGTACGACAGCATTTATAGTAATGGCAATAGCAATTGTAATTAGTGGTTTGTTAATGCTGGTAATGGCAGATAAAATTTCGGTATTCTTAGCAAAAAATAGAATGTATGAAGTATTAGGGCTTTTTATTTTATTTATAGTAGGAATTATGCTAGTTACCGAAGGTGGGCATTTAGCCCATTTAAATTTATTTGGAAACCAAATAGAACCAATGAGTAAAACTACTTTCTATTTTGTGTTGTTTATATTAATTGTTGTAGACGTAGTACAAGGTAGATACCAAAAGAAGTTATTGGCAGAGAATAAAATAAGTAAAAAAGCGATGGAAAAGAAAGAAGCTTAGAGTTGCTACTTTCTATTTATAAAATAGAAAATTTTAAAAGTTGTATAAGCAACATTATGCTTGTTGTAAGCCGAAACCTAGTTTAATCTAGATTTCTTTTTTTAGGTTTTCTCTTTGCTTTTTTAAGACTTTCATTAAGCATCCATTCTATTTGACCATTAGTGCTGCGGAATTCATCCGCAGCCCATTTTTCAATTGCCTTGAACATATCTTCATTTATTCGTAATGCAAATGCCTTTTTCTTAGCCATTTATATATTTAATTATCTTTCTAAATTTATTAGCTACTATTATTTCTATTGATTTAAAGTGCCAGTGTTTAATACTGGAGAAGCATCTTTATCGCCACAAAGTATCACCATAAGGTTGCTTACCATAGCAGCTTTACGCTCGTCGTCTAAATCTACAATTTCTTTTTTACCCAACTCATTAAGAGCCATTTCTACCATACTAACGGCGCCTTCAACAATTTTATGTCTTGCAGCAACAATAGCAGTAGCTTGTTGCCTTTTAAGCATGGCACTAGCTATTTCTTGTGCATAGGCTAAATATCCTATTCTTGCTTCTAAAACTTCAATTCCTGCAATAGATAAACGTTCGTCAATTTCTTTTTCTAAGGCTTCGCTTACTTCATTTACACTAGAACGCAATGTAATATCTTCTACATGACCTTCATCTGCAAAATTATCATAAGGATACATGCTTGCTAATTTTCTAACAGCTGCATCTGTTTGTACTCTAACAAAGTTTTCGTAATTATCTACATCAAAAGAAGCTTTATATGTGTCTGTAACTCTCCATACTAAAATGGTACTTATCATTATTGGGTTTCCTAATTTATCATTCACTTTTAAGCGCTCACTATCAAAATTACTAGCTCTTAATGAAACTGCTTTTTTATTATAAAGTGGATTTACCCAAAAAAGGCCATTGGTTTTTATGCTACCAATATATTTTCCGAAGAGTAGTAAAACTCTAGAGTTATTTGGGTTTACAAGCGTAAAACCTTTAAGTGTTATAAAAGCAATTATTAGTAATAATGCATATTCTGGATTTTTATTGGCAATAATTAAATAGATAGTGCCAATAATAAAAGCAATGGTTATTGCTAAAATTAAATAACCATTAATTGGTTTTGGTAAATAAGTTAAATTGTTTAAAGTAACATTTCTTTTTTTAATAGCGTCAGCGTGTTGAAGTTCCATTCCTGATTCTTTAGAAGCAGAAAGTTCG
>JBMZDY010000269.1:0-2822 GCA_049614585.1 Oceanihabitans sp. | reverse complement strand
AGAATTGCCTACCGGTTTAGTTATGATTTTAGATAAAGCTAAAGACGGTGCAACACCAAGCTCGCAAGATAAAGTTCTTGTAAATTATGCAGGCTTTTTTGAAGATGGTAAATTATTCGATACTAGCTGGGCATCTGTTGCTAAAGAAAACAATCAATTTAACGAGCAACGTGACGAAAGAGGAGGCTATAAACCTTTTGCAATGATTTACAATGAAACTGCTGGTTTAGTTCCTGGTTTCCGTGAGGCTATGTTAAACATGAATGTTGGCGATAAAGCACGTGTATTTATTCCTAGTTTCTTAGGATATGGTGCTCGTGGTTCTGGACCAATTCCTCCTGGAACAAATTTAATTTTCGATTTAGAAATTATGGGTATTCAAAAATAAATTTTAAAATATTTAGTTATTAAAGCAGTCTATACAATTGTATAGACTGCTTTTTTTATGGTTTCCATTGTTGGTGTTTGTTTTAAAATTGAAATATTTTTACTACAAATTAATACTAGATTAGTTACATTAGTATTTTACAAAAACAATCTGTAATTACTTAAACAAATAAAAGGCAAACTCTTTTTTTTCAAGAAGAACAAATGAATTACAAAAAACAGAAAACTACTTACAACACAAATAAAAAAAACTTGCGACAAGTATTATTATTTCTTTTCAGCTTAAGTATATACAACACTTACGCACAAGAAAGCGCAATAAAATTACCAGAATTTCCGAAATATTTTTCTAAAACTACAGACACTATTGCCTTTTATAAAAACGGTGGAATTAGAAATGGAGCAATAAAAGAAATTCATAAATACATAGACGCTTACCATATAGATTCTAAATTTTTCAATTCGAATAAAGATCCAATTACAAATTATGGCGAGAAGCTTCACCTATTAAAACCAAAAAACGATAGCATAGTAGAGATCTATTTTTTAAATACAAATCCTAATGAGGAATATTCGTATAGAGAAGTAGACGAAAACAATTATTATCTAGGGCAAATAATTACCTACGACAAACACAATCGCATTCGTACTTCAAAAAAAATACTCGACAATCTAAGTGAAGAACTTATAGAATACTCTTACAATAACAACAACCAATTGGTTAGTATTACACAAAAAGAATTTTTATCGCTAGAAGCAATTTCTAATGATGGCATAGAAATTTTAGAAATTAGCTTACCACTAGAGCCAACAAATATTAAAACTACAACTGCAGTATATAGCAACAATAGGCTAAGTAAAATAACTAGCGTAGAACAAATAGAGCAATTTGAAAACACCTTTTATGAAACAAAAACATATAATTATTACAGCGGCACTAAAGTAAGAGAAGTATTGCTAGAATACTATACCATAAATAAAGAAACCAATAAAAATGGAACTGTACAAAGCAGACAACTCAGGCTATTTTACAACACCAATAACACTATAAAAGAAACCATTTTAAATTATAAAGACGATCAAGACAGGTCTATAACCCAAACTACAAACTACAGGCAACGTCCTGCTTTAAATTACAAAACCATAAAAGTAACTACAACCAGTAAATCTAATAAAGACACAAATACGCAAACAGAATCTATTACTATTAAAAGTGACGAAAAACAAAACGTAACAGAAGTAATAAATACATTAAATAAAACCCAAATAGAAACTATTACGTTTAAATACAAATATTACTAGATGCAAACAAGAGATTACGACGATTACATTTTTATAACATCTACTTTAGGTTTTAGAAAAGTTAACGATTTAGGAAACCAAATAAATCAAGGCCAAGAAACAGATGGTTATTGTAACATGTATGCAAATAGTATCGCTGTAAGCTATTTACATAGCATGCAAGAACCGCAACTTAATGCTATTCATTTTTTTGAAGAAAACCACGAAATAATTTTTAAAACCATATACAAGCAACTCTTAAAAAAATACCAAAACCCAAAATTAGAATTAGGTTTTAGACATGTTAACATTTTAGATTCCCATAAAAAAGAAGTGTGTTTTACAGAATATGTTTTTGTAGATTCTAACCAAAAAAAGGTAGTTATTAAAATGCATAAAGACCAAGTTCAACCTTAATTTACCTAAAAAATATGCTATATATAAAATTCAACATACAAGATCAACAAAAATACAAAGACTTTAAAAAAGTTTACGAACATATGGCTAAGGTTCGTCAGCCAAATTTTGAATTTGAAGACGAAAAAGAACCAACGTTCGATTGGGGCAATTTAACAGAAGAAGAAACCAATGCTGCACTTGAAAAAATTGATGAATTTTTAGATATAGATGCAGAAGATAGAAGATACAAAGAGTTGTTTCCAGATTATGCAGATGCAAATTTAAAAGCTTATATAAAGAGTGATAAAGAAATTGCAGGCGCTTATGGTTTTGATATAAAAGGTATTTTCAATTACCTAGAGTATAGTTTTGAAGTTGATGTAAACAACCTTCAAAAATTAAACGAAACTTCTGGATTGGTAGCGTTTTCTACAGGTAATTATCCCTTTGGCGGACTAGAACGATTTATAATGACCTTAAAAGCCTTTAACTTAATACCATTTGAATGTTTTGATGGTTTTACTATTTTTGAATTTAATTGGACCTCAACCTTTCAATACCAAACTGTAGAACTTTTAGAAAAAACCGAAACTTATAAAAAAACAAAAACCATAATTTAAAAAGTGAGAGCAATAATAATTATAATCGCATTCCTAATTATATCTTTAGATTCTTTAGCACAATCACATAAAGTAAGTAGTAAAGTAGAATACAAATTAAATATACAAACTTGCAAAAATTTTAATAAGGATTCT
>JBMZDY010000268.1:0-2823 GCA_049614585.1 Oceanihabitans sp. | reverse complement strand
TATGGCATCAAAATTATCTAAATTGGTTTGTTGTAAAATTAAACCGTTATTAAGCGAGTTTTTATAGTGCAAGTGTACTTCTGCAAAAAGTGTCTCTAAATCCCAAGTTCTAAAATCTTTAGAATCGACTTTGTCATTTGTTTTTGTTCTGTTATAAAATTTCCAACGGTTTTGCTGGAAATATTGCCAATATAATGTTGCTAAAATATTCTCTAGAACGTTTTTAGTTGGCGCATTGCTTTTTTTAATTTCAGCTTTAAAAGCTTCAATAATATTAAGTTGTGCATCTTCTTCAAGCGTAAGCATGAATTTACTTTTAAACAACATAATTTTAACAAGCTGCGACGCATTGTTTTCGGCTTTCGCTTTGTCTTCAATAACTTCTAAAGCCTTTAATGCCGATTTAGGCAAGCCTTCAATTTCAAAATTTTCAACATCATTCCATAATTTGGAATAGTTGTTGTCTTGAGAAAAGGACGTATTAGCAAAAAGAATAATCATTAATATGGAAACTATTTTGTTCATTTTATACATTTTTGAAGCAATATAATTGGAAAGCTAAATTTATAAAACACTAAATGTGTAACACAAGCGTTTGAATGAGTAAACTAAGCGATTTTAAAAGTAAAGCTTTTATTTTCTTTCTAAAAATCAAAAACAATACCAATAGATGATTATTTTAGCTTTGATTTATAAACTATGAAAAAAATACTATTTATTTTAATATTAAGTCCCTTATTGTTAATAGGACAATCAAGTTTAACCGATGCAGAAGCATTTATTAAAGATAAAAACTTCTCTAAAGCAGAAACCGTTTTAATTAATTATTTAAACACGAATCCTACCAATTTAAAAGCAACCGAATTACTAGGAGATGCTTACGGTCACCAAAAAAAATGGGATGATGCCATAATATATTATAAGCAGTTAGTTGAAGCTAAACCTAGCGAAGCAAATTTTCATTATAAATATGGAGGCGCTTTAGGTATGAAAGCTTTAAGCGTTAGTAAAATTAGAGCTTTAGGTATTATAGGAGATGTAAAAAGTTCTTTCTTAAAAGCAGCCGAGTTAGATTCACAACATATAGACACACGTTGGGCTTTAGTAGAATTGTATATGCAATTACCAGGCATTGTTGGTGGTAGTAAAAATAAAAGTTTAAAATATGCGAATGAGCTTGAAAACCTTTCTAAAGTCGATGGCTATTTAGCCAAAGGTTATATTTATGAGTATGATAATGAACCAGAACTAGCCGAAGAATTTTACAAAAAAGCAATAAAAGAAGGAGGCTCTATAACGTGTTACGATAAGCTAACAAAACTCTACGAAAAGGAAGGGAAATCTACCGAAGCCATTTCTAACCTTGAAGCAGCACATGTAAAACACAAACGCAACGCTATGCACTACCAAATAGGCAAAGTGTGCGCAGATTATAACGTACAATTAGAAAAAGGAGAATTTTGCCTTAAAGTTTATATCGAAAATTATACTGCTAAAGATGGTGTGCCAAAAGCATGGGCTTATTACAGGTTGGCACAAATTAATAAACATAAAAACGATAAAAGCGAAGCACTTAAATGGATTGATAAAGCAATTACAGACCTTCCAAAAATTGAAGTTTTTAAAACGTTTAAAGCCTCTATTTAATAATTTTTAAAATTTGGGCGTTACCTAAAGGTCGGGCTTTCACTACTCGCTTTTTTTGAGAAAAACAAAAAAGAGCTCAAACATACCGTTCAATCCCTAACGCAGAAATCCTTGCACTTTATTAAAATTTAGTATTACAATTCATATCTTTACAGTCCATTAAAAAACTCTATGAACGTACATTTTATAGCCATAGGAGGCAGTGCTATGCATAACCTTGCATTAGCATTACATAACAAAGGATACCAAGTAACAGGAAGCGACGATACTATTTTCGAACCATCAAAATCTCGATTAAAAAGTAAAGGTTTATTACCAGAAACTTTTGGCTGGTTTCCAGAAAAAATAACACCTACTTTAGATGCTATTGTTTTAGGTATGCATGCAAAAGAAGATAATCCTGAGCTATTAAAAGCACAAGAATTAGGCTTAAAAATATACAGTTATCCAGAGTTTCTATACGAGCAGTCTAAACATAAAACCCGAGTAGTAATTGGAGGAAGTCATGGTAAAACAACCATAACCTCTATGATTTTGCATGTTATGCACTACCACGATCGCGATGTCGATTACATGGTTGGTGCACAATTAGAAGGTTTCGATGTTATGGTAAAACTAACCGAAGACAACGATTTTATTGTACTTGAAGGCGATGAGTATTTAAGCTCACCAATAGACAGACGACCAAAATTCCATCTCTACAAACCAAATATTGCATTGCTAAGCGGTATTGCTTGGGACCATATTAATGTGTTTCCTACATACCAAAACTACGTAGAACAGTTTAGTATTTTTGTAGACTCTATTGTACAAGGCGGAAGTATAAATTATAACGAAGAAGACGCTGAGGTTAAAAGAGTAGTAGAAGCTAGCGAAAACCCAATTAGAAAAATAGCTTACCAAACACCAGAATATACAGTTGAAAATGGTGAAACATTATTAGAAACACCAGAAGGACCTTTGCCAATAGAAGTTTTTGGAAAACATAATTTAAACAACCTTGCTGGCGCAAAATGGATATGCCAACACATGGGTATTGACGAAGACGATTTTTACGAAGCCATTTCAACCTTTAAAGGCGCAAGTAAACGTTTAGAAAAAATTGCAGAAAGTAGCACTAGTGTAGCTTATAAAGATTTTGCACACTCACCAAGTAAGGTTCAAGCGACTACTAAC
>JBMZDY010000267.1:0-2837 GCA_049614585.1 Oceanihabitans sp. | reverse complement strand
AGGTTCAGCAGGAGTTGTACCTTGAAATTGTAATAAGTAACTGGAAACTTGCGCAATTTCAGCAGGTTTTAAACTTTGTTTCCAAGCAATCATTCCTTTTCCATCACGACCACCTTCAGAAACCGTTTTGAAAACATTTTTAATTCCTCCACCTAAAATCCAGTTTTTGTCGGTTAAGTTTGGTCCAATTCCACCTCCACCATCTGCTTTATGACAAGCTACACAGTTTTCGGTGAATATTTTTTTACCATTACTTAAATCGGAAGCATCGGTTAAAACTTCTACAGTATTAAAATCTACAAGATCTTTTGCTGTTTTTTTATAGTTTTCTATATCAATTTTTGCTTGCGCATATTCTGTTTCTAATTCTGTGTATTGGTTATCTCCATTAAAAACATGGTATTTTACAAGATAAATACAAGCAAATACAATTGAAATATAAAAACTATAAATCCACCAAGGCGGAAGATCATTATCTAACTCTTTTATACCATCGTAATTATGGTCTAATATAATTTCGTGTTCTTCTTGTATTGGTTTTTGGCCAAGTAATTTGTTATAGGTTTTCTTAATCCAAGTGATAAACTTAGATGGATTTTCTTGTTGTGTATTATATCTAGCTTTAGCTTCTTCGTCTAAACTTTGATATAGAATATTATTCATAGAATCAACAATAACTCCTGTTGCAATTAGTATAAGTAATACTAAAAGTAAGAAAAGCATTATTGCAGGTTGTTCCATAAATGCTGGCTTACTTCCAGAATCTACAAAGTATTCTACAAGACCTAAAATGATAAAAAAGATGACAGGTATTCTTACCCAAGATGGAATATTTCTCATAGTTCTGGTTGGTTTTGGTTGTCTAATTCTAAAGGGATATTACTTACGTTTTCTATGTACTCTTTTTTGGCTGTAAAAACCCACCAAAATAAGGCTACAAAAAAGCCAAAGAAAATAAGTAAGGATATAATTGGGTATATTTCTATTCCAGAAATACTATCCATATGATTTTTTACAAATTTTAGCATAATTCTAGTTTTGTGATGTTTCTAAATCCTGAACTTTAATGTCTGTTCCTAATCGTTGTAGGTATGCAATTACTGCTACAATTTCACGATTACGCATTTCAATAAATTCTGCTCCTCCAGCTGCTTTATCAGCTTCATATGTTTTTTCGAAATCTGGATCTGTATATAAGTTTTTCTCAATTTGAGTTCCTTGTTCTAGCATCGCTTGTTGTGCATTTGCTATTTCTTCATCTGTATAAGGAACACCAAGAGAAACCATAGCTTCCATTTTAGCTTCAGTTTGCGATTTATCTAATTCATTTCTAACAAGCCACTGATACGCTGGCATGATAGAACCTGATGAAGTACTTTGTGGATCGTACATATGATTTAAGTGCCAATTATCTGAATATTTTCCACCTACACGATGTAAATCTGGTCCTGTACGTTTAGATCCCCAAAGAAATGGATGATCGTAAACAAATTCACCAGCTTTAGAGTATTCGCCATAGCGTTCTACTTCACTTCTAAAAGGACGAATCATTTGCGAGTGACAGCCTACGCAACCTTCACGAATGTAAATATCACGACCTTCTAATTCTAAAGGTGTATATGGTTTTACACTTGCAATAGTTGGTATATTAGATTTTACCATAATTGTTGGTACAATTTGTACAATACCACCAATTAAAATGGCAATGGTTGCTCCAATAGTAAGTTTAATTGGTTTACGCTCTAACCAAGTGTGCCAACCTTCGCCTGCAACTCTACGTTTAGAAACGTTTTGTAATGCTGGAGCTTCTGCTAATTCGTCTTCAACTTTACTACCTTGTTTTATCGTTACATATACATTATATATAAGTACTAACATACCTGTGATATAAAGTGTACCACCAATTGCACGCATCCAATACATTGGCATAATCTCGGTAACGGTTTCTAAAAAGTTACCGTAAACTAAAGTACCATCTGGATTAAATTGTTTCCACATACTTGCTTGTGTAAATCCAGCAACGTAAAGAGGTAAGGCGTAAAAAATAATTCCTAAAGTACCAATCCAGAAATGCAGATTAGCAAGTTTTAAAGAGTATAATTTTGTTTTAAATAATTTTGGTATTAGATAATAAATCATACCAAATGCAAGGAAACCATTCCAAGCTAAAGCACCAACGTGAACGTGTGCAATAATCCAATCTGTAAAGTGACCAATTGCATTTACGTTTTTAAGGGAAAGTAAAGGACCTTCAAAAGTAGCCATACCATAACCAGTAAGTGCTACAACCATAAATTTTAAAACAGGATCTGTACGTACTTTATCCCAAGCACCACGAAGTGTTAATAGTCCGTTTATCATTCCTCCCCAAGAAGGCATTAATAACATTACAGAAAATGCAACACCAAGATTTTGAGCCCATTCTGGTAAAGCGGTATATAATAAATGGTGTGGTCCAGCCCAAATGTAAATAAAGATTAAAGACCAAAAGTGAATAATAGAAAGTCTATACGAGTAAACAGGTCTGTTTGCTGCTTTTGGTACAAAATAATACATCAATCCCAAAAAAGGTGTGGTTAGGAAAAACGCAACTGCATTATGTCCATACCACCATTGTACTAATGCATCTTGAACTCCTGCATATACAGAATAACTTTTCATTGCACTAACAGGAAGTTCTAAACTGTTAAAAATATGAAGCACAGCAACCGTTACAAAAGTTGCAATGTAAAACCAAATGGCAACATATAAATGTCTCTGTCTACGTTTTAAGATAGTCCAAATCATATTTACACCAAAAGCTACCCAAATTAATGCGATGGCAATATCAAAAGGCC
>JBMZDY010000266.1:0-2866 GCA_049614585.1 Oceanihabitans sp. | reverse complement strand
TTTGCCAATAAGTGGTAATATGTATTTAGAATAAAAATTATAGCCTTGTTTAAACGGTGTTTTTGTAGGAATAGATGTTTCTAGAATAACAAACGTACCATTAGGTTTTAAAACACGATAAATTTCTTTTAAGCCTTTTTCTAAGGTTTCAAAATTTCTTACACCAAAAGCAACCGTAATTGCATCGAAAGTGTTTTCTTCAAAAGGAAGGTTTTCGCTATCGCCAATAACCATTTCAATAGTAGCTTCTAGTTGCTGTTTTTTTACTTTAGCTTTACCAACTTCAAGCATGCCACTGCTAATATCTAGTCCAATAATTTTATCGGCATTGCATTGTGCTAGGTTAATCGCTAAATCGCCAGTACCAGTTGCAATATCTAAAATAGTTTTAGGCTTGGTTTTTTTTACCATCGCAACTACTTTTTTACGCCAGCTAACATCTATACCAAAAGAAATTACTCGGTTTAAGCCATCGTAATCTTTAGAGATATTATCAAACATTTTGGTAACCTGTTCTTTTTTACCTAATTCGCTGTTTTTGTATGGTTTTATTTTCGACAAAACTATTTTTTAGGCAAAACTACATTTTTTTTTCATTTAAGCTTGTATTCCATAGCAGCAAATCAAATATATGTCTTACAATAATATCTTAATAATTTACAGTATATTTGCATACTTTTTTATTACAATACCAATGAAAATAATTATTGCTGGAGCTGGTGAAGTAGGATTTCATTTAGCAAAATTATTGTCCTACGAATCGCAAGAAATAACCTTGTTAGATACTAATAAAGAGAGTCTGTCTTATGCAGATAATCATTTAGATATAAAAGTTATTAAAGGCGATGCAACCTCTATTGCTATATTAAAAGAAGCGCGAGTAGAAAACAGCGATTTAGTGATTGCGGTTACTGCTTCAGAAACTACCAATATTACCGTTTGTGTTTTAGCAAAACAGTTGGGCTCTAAACGTACAATTGCAAGAATATCGAATACCGAATTTATTCAGCATAAAGATGAGGTTGGATTTACAAAATTTGGTATCGACGAATTGATTTCTCCCGAATCTTTAGCAGCATCAGAAATTAGTTTATTGCTTAACCAATCTGCTTTTAACGATAGTTATGAGTTTGAAGAAGGCGCACTTACTATGGTGGGTTTAAGTTTGTCTAGAACGGCATCTTTTGTTGGTAAAACCGTTCGAGAAGCTGCGCAGTTATTTTCCGAAATTAATTTTGTGCCAATTGCTATACAACGTTTTGGTACACAATACACTATAATTCCTCGAGGCGATACACAATTTAAAGAAGGCGATAATGTTGTTTTTATTACAAGTGCAGGAGGCGCAGACGAACTGTGTAAAATGACAGGAAAAAGTAACACCGAAATTAAAAATGTAATGATTCTTGGAGGTAGTAAAATTGGGTATAAAACCTCAAGAGATTTAAGCGCTTCTCGATTTAATATAAAGCTAATAGAAAAAGATAAAGAACGCGCTTTCGACCTAGCAGACGAGCTTTCTAATGTGTTAGTAATAAATGGAGATGGTAGAAATGTAGATTTGCTAGATGAAGAGAATATTAAAGATATGGATGCTTTTATTTCGGTAACAGGAAATTCGGAAACCAACATCATGTCTTGCCTTGTTGCCAAATCGAAAGGAGTAAAAAAAACCATTGCATTAGTAGAAAACATGGATTATTTCGAGCTTTCGCAATCGATAGGAATCGATACTTTAATTAATAAAAAGCTTCTAGCGGCAAATAATATATTTAGATACATTAGAAAAGGAGAAGTGGTTGCAATGACCAAGCTAAATAATATGAATGCCGAGCTTTTAGAGTTTAAAGTAAAAGCGAAATCCGAAATAAATAATAAGTTAATTAAAGATGTAAATTTTCCGCGTTCTGCAATTATTGGAGGTGTAGTTAGAGACGGAAAAGGCATGATTGCCTTAGGCGATTTTAAAATACAGGAAGACGATAAAGTGGTTGTTTGCTGTTTGCCTAGATCTATAAAACGAGTAGAAAAAATCTTCTTATAAATGAAGCTTAACTATAAAATAATTTTTCATTTTTTTGGTTTACTTCTATTGTTTAATGGAGGCTTTATGTTATTGTCTTCGTTAATAAGTTATATATATCAAGATGGCGTAACGTTTAAATTATTTCTTTCTGGTATTGTTACGCTATTGGTTGGCGTATTTGTTATGGTTTCTACAAGAAAGCATAGTAAAGAAATGAATAAGCGCGAAGGCTATATTGTGGTTACATTTGGTTGGGTTGTTATGGCTTTGTCTGGAACTTTACCTTATGTTTTTACCGAAAGCATACCACAATTTACAAATGCCTTTTTCGAGACCATGTCTGGTTATACCACAACTGGTGCTACAATTTTAAACGATATTGAAGCTGTGCCTAAAGGCGTTTTGTTTTGGCGTAGTTTAACCCATTGGATTGGTGGTATGGGAATTATTGTGCTGGCAATTGCAATATTACCTCTACTTGGTATTGGTGGAATGCAGCTTTTTGCAGCAGAAGCTCCTGGACCAAGTACCGATAAGTTACATCCTAGAATTACCGATACTGCTAAGCGTTTATGGCTTATTTATTTTAGCTATACTATAGCAGAAACGGTATTGTTACAAGTTGCAGGTATGTCTTTTTTCGACGCTATTAACCATTCGCTTTGTACCTTGTCTACTGGTGGATTTTCAACCAAAAATGCGAGTGTTGCCTACTGGAATAATAAACCTTTAATTCAATATATAATTATTGCTTTTATGTTTTTAGCAGGAACAAATTTTGTGTTGAGTTATTTTGCTTTTAAAGGAAAAATACAGAAAATTATTCACGATGAAGAATTT
>JBMZDY010000265.1:0-2905 GCA_049614585.1 Oceanihabitans sp. | reverse complement strand
TACTATGTACCAATTTTAAATTTTGTGCTTGCTTCGATTTTAACTTGTCTAAACAAAAATTTTTGGTCATCGTCATAGAAAAAGCTTCTACATTTTTATATTCTTTTATTTTCTTCTTATTATTCCATAATTTTAATAGCACCTCCTGCGTTGCGTCTTCTGCTTCTTCTCTAGAAACTAGTAATCGCTTTGCTAAACGAAACAGTTTATCTTTAAAAGGCATTACAACATGTAAAAACTCCGATTGTGTCATTATTTATTAATTGGTTATAAAAAGCTTGGTTAAGGCTGTTTCTATTACGACGAACATCTTACTATTTTGTTACAAAATATTTTTAGTATTAACTAAAATAAGTATTTTTAACACAGAAAAAGAAACTCCTTTCCTATGAATAATTTATATAGAATTTTTTTAGTCCTATTTATTACAACTTTTTTTACTTCTTGTTTTGAAGATTTAGATGATAATGCTATTGCTTCTAAAGATATAAAAGACTTTGTTTGGAGTGGCATGAACCACTTTTACTATTATAAAGATAATGTTCCAGATCTAGCTAATGATAGATTTGCTAGTAATTCGGAATACTCGCAATACTTAAACGATTTTTCTTCTCCTGAAGAATTATTTGGTAATTTATTATACGATCCAGAAAATGTAGATCGTTTTAGTTGGATAACCAACGATTACATTGCATTAGAGCAACAGTTTAATGGCATTATTAAAAGTAGTGGTTACGAAATAGATTTTTATCCGGTTCCTGGAAATGATTCAGCGGTATTTGGCATTGTTCGGTTGGTGTTACCTAATAGTCCTGCTGCAAGTTTAGGTTTACAACGCGGACAAATTATTGATGCAGTAAATGGTATTACTTTAAATGATACTAATAAGAATACTTTATTTAGACCGAACAGCTACACAATACATCTTGCAAATTACAATAATAATGGTACGCCTAATGATACTACCGACGATACTATTGATAGTACTACTGATACGGTTACATTAAATAAAGAAACCATTACAGAAAATCCTATTTATATAACCGATGTATTTACAGTAAACAATGCCAAAGTAGGCTATTTAATGTACAATGGTTTTAATGCAAACTACAACAACCAGCTTAATGCTGCATTTGCAAATTTTCAAGCAGAGAATATACAACATATGGTTGTCGATTTACGCTATAATCCTGGCGGATCTGTTAATACTGCAATGCTTTTAGGCAGTATGCTTACTGGGCAATTTAATGGCGAAATATTTACTAAACTAGAATACAACGATAACCTACAAAATAATAATTCAACATATAATTTTAGTAGCTCTTTTGATGGAAATAGCATTAATAGCCTGCAACTTCCTAAGGTTTACATACTAACAACAGGGAATTCTGCTTCGGCCAGCGAAATGCTAATTAACAGCTTACAAGCTTATGCACAATTAGAAATCATTCATATAGGAGAGCAAACTGTTGGAAAATCACAAGCTTCTATAACGGTTTACGATTCTCCAGATTATGGTAGAAATGGTGCAAATCCGAACCATACCTATGCTTTACAACCTTTAGTTGCAAAAACATTTAATAAAAACGATGTAAGTGTACCTGCAAATGGTTTAACACCTTTAATTCCTGTGGTAGAAAACCCAATGAATTATGGAGTATTAGGAAACGAAAACGAGCCTTTACTTGCAACAGCTTTACAGCATATTTTAGACAATGGAAGGTTTTCTAATTTACCACAACATACTTATAAAAGGCTAGCACATAAAAACAATGAGAAGCCTTTTGAAAAAGATATGTATATCGATTAATGTAGAAAAATTCTAATCGTGGGTTAAATTTTTAACAATAGTTTTGGTTGGCAATATAGCTTTGGTGTGCTCTATACTTGGGCCTGCAACCCAAACCGTTTTATAAGTAGCCTTTGTAGCTGCTTTTGTTGCGGCATTCATTCCAATAGAAAAACGAATCATTTTCACCCATTTTTTAAGCTTTTTGTTTTTATTTAAAACCGACTCAATCCAGGTTTGCTTAGTTCCTATCTTTTGAACATATGGCGTATTTATAACAGTACAAGGAGTTCCAGAGATTCTTTCGGTCATTACAATGTCTTTTTCACCATAATCCACACAAGCTTGTTTATACTCTTCGGTTACTCCAGCTTCAACAGAAGCGATAAAAGGACTACCAACAGACACTCCTGCTGCTCCATAGCTAAGCATTTTATCGATATCTGCCTTACAGCCTACTCCACCAGCAGAAATTACAGGAATACTTAATGCTTTGCTTAATTGACTTGTTAATGCTTCTGGAGATAAATTACCTCTATGTCCTCCTGCTTGATTGTTTACTGCAATTGCTGCATCTGCACCTAAACTTTCTACTTTTTGTGCAAAACGCAAATCGGTAACATCACAAAAAACTTTAATCCCAACAGCATGCGCTTGTAATATGGTTTCCTCAGGGCTACCTAAAGAGGTTATTATAAAATCGCAGCCTTCCTCACATAGTACACGTAATTGCTCTTTATATTTAATGTTTGATTTATTTACTATTAAATTAAAACCAAAAGAACCACCTCCTACTTTTGCCGCTTTAAGCTCTTGTATTGCAGCTCGTAACTCATCTAGTGATCTATAGTTTAATGCAGGTATACAGCCAGCAATACCACCTTTCATGGCTTCTATAACCATAGCAGTATTCGATACCAAAAACATTGGTGCTTGTATTATTGGGTAATTAATATGTAGTATTTCGGTTAAGTTCGGTTTCATATAAATAGGATTTCGCACAAATATAGTATAATATTTATTATGCACGCATAACAACTTAGGCTTTAAAATAAAATGTTTTAACTATTATTAAGAATTGTGCAGTTGAAATCCTAAAATATTCTAAATATTATA
>JBMZDY010000264.1:0-2924 GCA_049614585.1 Oceanihabitans sp. | reverse complement strand
TGTTTCGAACTTCACATCGAAGCGTTAAAGAGCTTTTTCCAAATTTTACTACATCGATACCTATTTCAATAATATCGCCTTCTTTTGCCGAGTTTTTAAAATCTATTTCGGTAATAAATTTAGTAACTATATGCTTGTTCTCTAATTGTACTACAGCATAAAGTGCTGCTTCTTCATCTATCCATTCTAGAAGCCTTCCTCCAAACAATGTTCCGTTTGGGTTTAAGTCTTCTGGTTTTATCCATTTTCTGGTATGAAATCTCATAATTTTTTTAAAATAAAGTTAAGTTGTTATTCAATTCTAGATATGCAAATTCTTGCGATACCTCTTTAACGTTTCCTAGATACTTGTTACCAAGCAATGCTTGTACAGTATGTGCTTTTAGCTGTTTTTTATTAGCTTGTTTTTGTAATTCTTGTATTGTTTTTTCTGTAATGTTATCTTGATTATTTAACCATGTAGTTTCGTTTTCTTCATTTAAAAACAATGGCATTCTAGGTTCTTTTAATTTAGGATTGTTATGTATTGCTGCCATAAATGCATTCCCTTTTATGGTAACAATAGTAAATGTGTTTATAGTTTGTTTTTTTACGCTAGAATACCAAGAGCTACACAATCCTGCAAGTGCAAGCGGTTTACTATTTTTTTGCTGAATAAAGTGTGGATATTTTTTATTGTTTATATGCTTATATTCGTAAAATCCATCTACATAAATAATGCACCTTTTTGTTTGTATTGCATCTTTAAAAGAAGGTTTTTCAAAAATCGTTTCACTTCTAGCATTTAATGTTTTTGATTGTATGCTTTTTGCAGCTTGATCGTCTTTTATCCAATTCGGGATTAATCCCCAAAAAGCTATTTCGAAAGGGTTTTCTGGATGGCTAGTATGTATTACTAATTTAGGATGTGCAAAACCCGAAACATGAAACAATGGCAAATTGGTTTCTTTTTCAATTTTAGATTTTAATTTTTTAATTAATGAAGCATTCCCTAAACGTATCGCTTTAGCTAATTGCGATTCTTTTGTAGCTTTTAAGTGAAAACACATACGCTCATTTTTATATTAAATAAAGGTACTATTAATATAATTGTTTATAACCTAGTTAACAAAAAATATAGAGCTTTACTTTTCTGTTTTATTAAATAGATACTTTTAATAAAAAATTCTATACTTATGAAAACTAGAGCTTTAAATTTATTACATGCAAGGCCAATAATTGCATCAAGTATTAGCGAAGTAACCAGTAGCGACGAACGGTTTCAAAATCTTGTAATTAGACCAATTGCAAAGTTACAAGTGCCTTTATTTATTGAAGTTTTTAAAAATTATGCTAAGAAACACAAAAGCGTATTTTACGGTTTAACTATAGATAAACGTATGGATTATATTGAGAATGCACTTCAAAAGGATATGAAGTTTAGAAACTCTTTAAAAGGAATGGTTATTGGCTTATTTACTACCGAAGAATATTTAATTTATATTAAAAACTCTTCGGCTTTAAACAAACGAATGATGTCTATTGTTAAAGAGCAATTACTTAACAATATTCAATTATTGGAAGCTCCCGAGTTACTAGAAGCGGTTTAATATTAAATTAAAGAAACTCCATTTAAATCGGTAGTAAGTACATCGCTCATGTAATTAAAATAAGGCCTTATCGCTTTAAAGGCAGCATCTACGTTGTTTAAAAAGTCTTGCGAAGTAACTTCTTTGTCTGTATATTTTTTAGTAAAAATAAATTGTTTTTTCTTTATTAAATCGATGGCTTTGTGCTCTTTATTAAAACCTCTTGGTGCTGTTTTTACTTCGTCGCCAACAAATTCTCCCCAAATTTCTTTAAATTTTTTGTGGTTTATTATCTCCCGAATTTCTGCATCGTCTTGCTCGAATTCTTTTCTAATTCGCAATAAATCTTCTTTATTGGGTTCCCAAAAACCAGTAGCTATAAAACTTTGGTTGTTTGGTTGTATGTGTACATAATAGCCTCCACGAAGTTTTGGTTTACTTCTATGAAAAGAGCCACCAAAATGGGTTTTATAAGGTTGCTTGTTTTTAGAAAAACGAACATCGCGATATATACGAAACATTTTTAGCTTATCTATTTCATCGTGCTTGTTTAGCATTTCTAAAAGTTGGTTGTAAGCTTGTTTTACTTCCTTTTCTATTTCTTTAAATTCTGGCTTATTATCGTTAAACCAATCTCGATTGTTGTTTTTCTCTAATCTTTTAAAGAAATCGAAAGTTTCTCTTGGTATTGTCTCGTTCATAATTCCTTTTTATTTTTTTTAAAAATACGAAAAGCCTCGAATAATTCGAGGCCTTTCTACTATTTATAAGAATTTTGTTTATTTAGTGATTTTAAATTCTTTGGTAATTAATCCATCACTTTCTCCATCATAATACTCAATTACAAAGGTTTTGTTTTTATCAAAATAACCAACTCCAGTATAATTATCTGTAGTAAAAATATAGCTCATATTTTTAAAAGAATATCTTGCTTTACCAAAAGAAACGTTTTTATCTCCTTTTTTTACAGAAACTATAAACCCCTTTTCGTCTGGAATAAATGTATAATCTACATTATTAAATTTATAGTAAGTTACTTTTGTTTTGGTTTCATAAACAGCATCTTTATCATTATCTACTAATACCGTTTTAGTAACTTTTACAGGAGTATCTATTCTATTTCCGTTAAGTTTATATCTATCTTTAGGATCTAGTGGGGACTGTAATGTGAGCTCTAGAAAAGTGTTTGTTATTAATAGGTTAGAAAGTGAATTATAAGTAAATGGAGAAGATCTAATTATGCGTAAGGACTATTTGTTTAATTAGTGTCAGTGAAGGTAATGATATTCGTAAGTGAGATTGAGTGAAAAAACGATTCTAAGTATAAGTATTTATGCGTAGTTGCCGATAAATATC
>JBMZDY010000263.1:0-2990 GCA_049614585.1 Oceanihabitans sp. | reverse complement strand
TTTAAATGAGGTTCTCTTAACCATGGGTTGTGCAATTTTAATATTTTGTAGTTTATACCAAACCCCTTTGCAAAACTAGAAAAATCGGTTACAGCAGTATCTACAGCAACTTTATAGGTTGGTACTTCTTTATATAAATCTTTATCTCTAAAGTTAAAACCATATTTTTTAGGGTTGCTTAATATTTCTTTTAAAGCAACAATTCTAAAAACATAACGTCCCGTTTCCTGTCCTAATAACAAATCGTAATAACTAGTAACCCCTTGTTCTTTTAATCTTCTTGCCATTCCTGCCATTCCTGCATTATAACCAGAGGCGGCAAGAGTCCAGGAACCCAATTTATCTTTAGATTTTTTTAAATACGCACAAGCAACTTCTGTTGCAAGTTCTAAATTATAACGTTCGTCTACATTTTTATTAACTTCTAAGCCATACTCTTTTCCAGTTGTTCGCATAATTTGCCAAAAGCCCTTTGCTCCTGCTGGAGAACTAGCATTTGTTAAACCACTTTCTATTACTGCCAAATATTTAAAATCGTCTGGAATACCATGTTTTGCTAAAATAGGCTCGATAATAGGGAAATATTTTTTTGCGCGTTTAAACATTAATAATCCATTAGATTGCCAATAGGTGTTTACTAGCAACTCCCTATCCATACGTTCTAAAATATCTGGGTTTGTTAACGGCATTTTCTCGCCTGCAAATTCTAAATAACTTGGTACTTGTAATGCGTAAACATTATAATCGTTTATTATTTTTTTTTCGAAATTCTCATCGGTTGGTGCGTCTTGCAATGCAAAAACAAACATGCAACAAAGACTCAACACCCCAATACTAGCTAGTATATTTTTAATCTTTTTCATAATCCTTGATTTTTTATAAAGTTATAAAATTTAATACAAAATTTGAGTGAGAAATTACTGTAAAATTATTTTTGGTAAATTCTCGTTAAACCACTTATATTTATTAATAATCATGATATGTGTACCATTTTGTAAAGTAATACAATTTTTAATGTGTTTGTAAGGGAAAACCATGTCTTTATCGCCATGAATATGAACAAGGTTTGGTATTTCGCTTGTTTGCTCCCAACACACTACCTGTTCTATAGCCCAGTCTAAATAAGTTTTATTGTTTACAGACATATATTTTTTATATAATTCTATTCGTTTAGCTACTGTTTTTCCAAAGGTATATTTTGCTAAAGCATCTATATTACTGGCAAGACTAGTTGGTAATACTTTATAAGCCTTCGTTTTTTTAGCTATTTTCATTCTTTTAGGCAACTCGTATTTTGTTTTTACCGACGACACGATAATTAGTTTTCTTAATTTAATATGCTTGCTAATTTCTTGCACCAATATACCACCAAAAGAAACGCCCAATAAAACCGCATTTTCATGTTTTATATTTAATGCCATACGCTTTGCATAATCGCTAAGAGTCTCGTCTTTAAAGGGATTAAACCACTCCAGCCAAAAAATTTTAAATTGATCTTTTGGCAATTTTATATATTCAAAAATTGTAGGATTTGCTGCCATTCCTGGCATTAAATATACTGGTATGATATCTTGATTCATAAGCTATTAAGTAACATTTACCTTTAAAATAAGGATATTTTTTCGTAAATTTGTTGTCATTAAACTATGAAAATAGTTTTTTCTCCTTAACATTCTAAAGAATTTAAACGAATTAATTATGATTGATGCAGCGGAATTAATTGACAACGAATTTTTACGCCAATTTGAATTAAAAATTGATGACCAATTAGCGAAAATTGAATATTCTTTACAAGAAAGAAAAATATTTTTAACAAAGCTTATCATTCCAGATTCTATTTTTTCGGAAGAATTTCAAAACGAATTTATAATTGTCGTTTTAAAAAATATTGAAGACAGAAACCTAAGTGTGGTTCCTACAAGTCCCGAATTAGCAAAATTTATTCGTAAAAACAGACAGTACAAAAGCATGCTTCCTGTAGGTTTACGTATTTAACTTTTTAAAGGTTAATAATTTGAGTGTGTGTTACACGCATTCTTTTATAAACGAAAATCGTACCAAACCATCTTCATCAATTTTTGTTAATTCTACGCTATGCATAGTATTAACTAATTCTGGATTCCAGGGCGATTTTACTTTTACATAATTTTCTGTAAAGCCATGAATATAACCTTCTTTATTCTCGCTTTCAAATAAAACAGTTCTAGTGCTATTGATTTGAGATTCGTAAAATGCTCGACGCTTTTTAACAGATAATCCACGCAACATTTTAGAGCGTTTTGCACGAACATTTTTTGGTACTACATTATCCATACTAGCTGCTTCTGTATTATCTCTTTCCGAATACGTAAAAACATGCAAATAAGATATATCTAATTCGTTTAAAAAATTATAGGTTTCTAAAAAATGTGCTTCGGTTTCGCCTGGAAATCCAACAATTACATCTACACCAATACAAGCGTGTGGCATTACTTTTTTAATTCTTGCAACTCGATCTACATACAATTCACGCATATAACGACGCTTCATTAGCTTTAATATATCGTTATGCCCACTTTGCAATGGAATGTGAAAATGCGGCACAAAAGCTCTAGATTTACTTACTACATCTATCGTTTCGTTTTTAAGTAAATTAGGCTCTATAGAAGAGATTCTTAGTCTTTCAATACCTGATACAGTATCTAATGCTTGTACTAATTCTAAAAAAGTATGTTCGTGCTTTTTATTGCCAAACTCCCCTTTTCCATAATCTCCAATATTTACACCAGTAAGTACAATCTCTTTTATTCCTTTTTGCGAAATCTCTTTTGCATTTTTTAATACGTTTAAAAGGGCATCACTTCTAGAAATTCCTCTTGCTAATGGTATTGTACAATAGGTACATTTATAATCGCAACCATCTTGAACTTTTAAAAAAGCTCGCGTTCTATCGCCAATAGAATAACTACCAACATAAAAATCTGCTTCTTCAATTTCACAAGAATGTACTT
>JBMZDY010000262.1:0-3002 GCA_049614585.1 Oceanihabitans sp. | reverse complement strand
TTAAATGCAAGTTTAGTACTGTTTTTAGTTTTTGTTTCGGTAACAAGTTTCGCACAAGATTTACCTCCAAATCTAAAACCTGGAAAATGTTATATAAGATACTTACAGGAAGATAAGTCTATTAATTGGCTTACCATGAACTGCGAATTATTGAAAAAGTACATGGAACATTCTTTAGATTCTAATAAACTAAAAACCCTTCAAATTAAATTGTCTAATTTTGGTTATCATGTAGATGTTTCAGGAAAAACAGATATTAAAACCATAACCGCTTTTAAGAAATATAAAAAAGATAAAAAAAAGCGTTTGCGTAAAGCAAGAAGAAAAAAATAAACTTATGCAATGGTAAGTTTTGCTAAATAATCAAAATGCTCTCCTTCAGTAATTAGTTCGCATTGCAATCCTACAGAAGTACAAGCAGTAAGTAAGGTGTTAAAATCTAAATAAAGCCATTTCATTGGCTCTTCTTTTTCTCCTTTGTAACTTATATAATAATCTAATTCTCCATAGTAATTTGCATTTGTATCCATCCAGAAACCACCATCTTCATCTTGATACATATACTTAATGTCACTAGAATCTATTAATATTTGTCCTTTTGTATTTAACAAACTTTTTAAATGTTTTAAGTAGGTAGTAACAAGTTGTAATTCTTGAAAAATTCCGGTACCATTCATAAGTAATAAAATGGTATCAAACGTTTGGGTTTCCTTTAAAATATCTTTAGTTTCGGCATGCTTTACACCTCTTTTTTTACAAACTTCTATGGCGCCTTTAGAAACATCTATAGCTTTTACCATAACTCCTTTGTTTTGTAAATACAAACTGTGCGATCCTGCGCCACTGCCTACATCTAAAACATTTCCTTTGGCAAGTTGCAAAGCTTTCTGTTCTATTTTTGGCATGTTTTTATAATCTCTAAACAAATAATCAAGCGGTAAAATATCTGCTTCCGAAATATTTGTAGCAGTAATTATATCTTCAGAATAATTTCCGTTTTCATAATCTAATAATGCATTTCCAAATAAGTCTTTTATCATAAAATTAATAAATAAAATGTTATATATAACGAGATTTTAATGTCTTAAAAAAAATCCTATTTTTGTTTTCTATGGAAGAATTTTTAAAAGAGCTCCCAAAGCTTGCCAAAGATAAGAATAAGGAAAATAGTACTTTCTTTAAAAAGTTAAAAAAGAAGCCGCCAAAAAATTTAGATTACTTAATGCAGGATTTGCATGATGCCGAATTTAAACAAACCGACTGTTTAACTTGTGCAAATTGCTGTAAAACAACAGGACCTTTGTTTACCGATAAAGATGTGAATAGAATTGCGAAGCATTTTAAGCAAAAGCCACAACAATTTATAGCACAATATTTACGAGTAGACGAAGAAAACGATTATGTTTTGCAAAGCGTGCCTTGTGTGTTTTTAGGTGCAGATAATTACTGTTCCATATACGAAGTAAGACCCAAAGCATGTCGCGAATTCCCGCATACCGACAGGAAAAAATTTCAACAAATTTCTAACTTAACTATTAAAAATGTTGCCATTTGTCCTGCTGCATATAATATTGTAGAAGCAATGAAAAAACAAATAAAAATCTAGTTGGCATTTTTTGTAACTTTAATAAAAATTATATTCAATTGGAAACCCTAATTAATTATTTCGAAACCATACCTACACTACACAGAAGCATTATTCTTGTTGGTGGAATAACCTTTTTTTGGTTACTAGAAGGTGTGCTGCCCTTATATAGGTTTAACTATAAAAAATGGAAGCATGCTTTGCCTAATTTCTTTTTTACCCTAACCACTATAGTAATAAATTTTGCATTAGCATTTTTGTTATTAAATACTTCCGATTGGGTGAAAACCAATAATTTTGGCTTAATAAATTGGTTTCCAGAAATGCCTATTTGGCTTTATGTGGTTTTAGGGGTGTTGTTTTTAGATTTTTTTGGCGCTTATTTGGCACATTTTGTAGAGCATAAAGTTAAACCACTTTGGATGATACACTTAGTACACCATACCGATCATTATGTAGATACCACTACAGCAAATAGACACCATCCCCTAGAAAGTATTATTCGTTTTGCATTTACATTGTTTGGTGTTTTAATAGTAGGAGCACCAATTGCTATAGTTATGTTGTATCAATCTTTATCTCTTGTAGCAACTCAATTTACACATGCAAATATAAAGTTGCCTTTAGCCCTCGATAATGCAATAAGTTATATACTGGTTTCTCCAGATATGCATAAGGTACATCACCATTATGTGTTACCATATACCGATTCTAATTACGGAAACATTTTTTCTATTTGGGATAGAATGTTTGGTACTTTTAAAAAGTTAGATAGAGAAAAAGTGATTTATGGAGTAGATGTTTTTCCAAATGAAGAAGAAAACGGAAAAGTTTCAAACTTGCTGCAGCAACCATTTCAAAAATACCAAAAGCCAACCATTATAAACGGAAAAGAATAGTTTATTATTCTAGTAATTAAAAGCGTTTCGTTTAAAAAATTTAATATGGATTTTACAAAAAATGAAGTTGATATTCAAGGGCATCGTGGTTGCAGAGGTTTAATGCCAGAAAACACACTTGAAGCATTTAAAAAAGCTATTGAAATTGGTGTGCATACACTTGAGCTTGATGTAGCAGTTTCTAAAGACCATGTAGTTGTTGTTTCGCACGAACCATATATGAATAGTGCTATTTGTTTAGATAAAAACGGAGAGGAAATCCCTTTAAATAAAGCGAAAAACTATAAATTATATGCAATGAATTATGCAGAAATTAAAAAATTTGATTGCGGCACAAAAATAAATAGTAGGTTTCCAAAACAAAAAAAAATAAAAACATTTAAGCCAGCTTTGGCACATGTTTTTCAAGAGGCAGATGCTTTAAATGCTAATATTAAATACAATATAGAAATAAAAGCTAAGCCAGAATACGATGGTGTTTTTACACCAAAACCAGAAGTTTTTGTAGCTTTAGTATT
>JBMZDY010000261.1:0-3036 GCA_049614585.1 Oceanihabitans sp. | reverse complement strand
TATTCCGGTAATTAATGTATTTGGTTTTATTAATCTTTCTAGAGATTTTCCAGACGGTAGAGATTTAAATAGGGTTTTTCCAGGAACACTTAAAGGCTCTTTAGCTAGCAGAGTTGCACACAAGCTAATACAGGAGATTGTTACTGAAGTAGATTTTATTATGGACTTTCATACAGGAGGTTCTGGGCGCTTTAATGCACCTCAAATTAGAATTCATAAAGGAAACGATACACTAGATGAATTAGCAAAAAAATTTGGCGCTCCTTTTGTTTTATATTCAAAAAATATAAATAAATCTTTTAGAAATACCTGCTTTAAATTAGAAAAACCAATGCTTCTTTTTGAAGGCGGAAAATCGAATCATATTGAAGCCACAGTTACAAATCATGGCGTTAATGGTATAAAGCGTGTACTTTCTAGTCTAAATATGCTTGCTGCAAAATTTAAAGTTTCTACTCCTAAAAAAGAATGTGTCTTTATTCTAGATAGTAAATGGATAAGAGCCAAATATTCTGGAATGTTTAAAGCAACCCTACCTATTAACAGTATTGTAAATAAAGGAGATGTTATTGGTAATATTACAGATCCTTATGGGAAATTTAATCATTTTGTAAAAGCAGAAAATACAGGTTATATTATTAATGTAAACCAATCTCCTATTGTTTATCAAGGCGATGCACTTTTTCACGTTTCTACCAAATTATAATGACAAAAACAGAACTTAGAATAGCATATCGATTAAAAAGAAAGAAACTAACCGAAGAGCAATTAGAAGATTATAGTTTACAAATTGCAAATCAACTTTTGCAACTTGCTATTTGGGATTTTTCTTTTTACCATATTTTTTTAACCATTACAGAACTACACGAAGTAAATACCGATTTTATTTTAAGTATTCTCTCTGGAAAAGATAAAAATATCGTGCTTTCTAAAAGCGATTTCAAAACAGGTTTATTGAAGAATTTTCTGTTAACAGACAATACAACCATTAAAAAAAATAAATACAATATACCAGAACCTGTAGACGGAATACCAATTCCTGCCGAAAATATAGAAGTAGTTTTTATACCGCTTTTAGCATTTGATACAATTGGAAATAGAGTAGGTTATGGCAAAGGGTTTTACGATACTTTTTTAGCTTCCTGTAAACCAGAAACACTAAAAATTGGCCTTTCTTTTTTTGAAGCTGAAAGCAAAATTACTGATGTTTTTGAAGGTGATATTGCTTTAGATTATTGTGTTACTCCTAAGCAGGTGTACCGATTTTAGTTTTTCTTCTTGATATAAATTCTAAAATATTTATTCCTTCGTATACTTTTCTTTTTCTACTAAGTATTCTACTTTTCCATTTTGAAGTGCAAACTTAGTTTTTAAATGTTCCCGCTTTCCATCTAAACGCTGTAGGTAAACCGAAAAATGCAAATGTGGTCCTGTAGACCAACCTACATTTCCGCTCTCTGCAATTATTTGTCCTTGTTTAATAATATCGCCAACTTTAACCTTTGCTCCATTTTGTTTAATATGCAAATACTCTGCAAACGTACCATCGTTATGATACACGTAAATATAGTTGTTGTATTTAGCGCATTGTTCTGTACTGCAATGCTTATTAAACCTATCTAATACTTTAAAAACAATACCTGCTCTTGCTGCAGTAATTTTGGTTCCTACTGGCATGGTAAAGTCTAACTGGTTTTTATTTTGATGCGATATCGTACCATTATAACCTTGCGAAAGCTTATAGGTTTCCCCTTTTTGAAAAGGTAATAAATACGCAAAGTCTTTGGTATAGCTTTTTAATAAATGGTCGCCATAATTAAACTTGGTGCTAGAGTTAAAGCTGTATTTGCCATTTTTAATAACCCTTAAAGTAGTAAGTTTTATGTTTTTAGTATTTGCTGGTAATAAATAAACTTTATTGTTTCCAGCATCCGATTTTAAATTTTTTAATTTAAACGAAACTTTAATAGATACTGGAATTACTTCATTATTATCTGCAAAGTATTCGTAACCACCTTCTATATTTTTATAATGGGTTTTCACGTTTAGCTGTGCGTAAACTGGAATAAAAACCAAAAAGGAAAGAACAATAAGTATATATTTCATAATTACTTAATCTTTAGAAAAAGCTCTTTTATTAAATATTATTAGCATAACAAATCCAATACTAATAGCAACATCTGCGACATTAAAAACGGGTTCGAAAAAAGTAAAGTAGTCACCGCCAATAAAAGGTAACCATTCTGGTAAATAGCCTTTCCATATAGGGAAATAAAGCATATCTACTACGCGACCATGCAATAGGTTGTCGTAACCACCAGCTTCTGGTAAAAAACTAGCTACTTGTTGGTAACTATCGCTAAACAAAACACCATAAAAAGTAGAGTCTAAAATGTTACCTAATGCTCCTGCAAATATTAAAGTTATTGCAAGTATAAGCACTCTAGAACTTTGCTTTTTTGTAGTTGTATATAGCCAATAACCAATACCAAAAATTGCTACAATTCTAAATACGGTTAAAATAACTTTTGCTGTTCTATCGCTTATAAAAGTTGCGAAATCGCTTATTTTGGTTCCCCAAGCCATTCCATCGTTTTCAATAAAATATATTTTAAACCATTTAAAAACAGTAATACTTTCGCCTAATTCAAAATGCATTTTTATATACACCTTACTTATTTGATCTATAAGTAAAATTATAATTATTAGTAGAATAGATTTTTTTAAATACATAGCAAAACAAAAATAGCAATATTATTCACTTTTCAGGATTATTATGTTTCCATTTATAGAATTTAATTTAATAGTGTTTTTTCCAGTTGTAATTTGTTGCTTTTGTGTTTTACCATATTTGGTATTCGATGTTACAACAGCATAATTGGTTTTAATTATTATGTTTCCTGTTTTTGTTTTAACCGTTGCACTTCCTTTAAATGGCAATAATTCACAATTTCCAGAATCTAATGCAATATTTACTTGTTTATATACTCCACTTAACTCCAGGCTTCCTATATCGCTTACCACTTGAAGATTTAA
>JBMZDY010000260.1:0-3073 GCA_049614585.1 Oceanihabitans sp. | reverse complement strand
ATCTGTTAAATCATCTGCAGGTACATATACTGCTTGTACCGATGTAATAGAACCTCTTTTAGTTGAAGTAATACGTTCTTGCATTGCTCCCATTTCTGTTGCTAATGTTGGTTGGTAACCTACCGCAGAAGGCATACGCCCTAATAATGCAGATACCTCTGAACCAGCTTGTGTAAAACGGAAAATGTTATCTACGAAGAAAAGTACATCTTTTCCTTGTCCTTCTCCAGCTCCATCACGGAAATATTCAGCAATTGTTAAACCAGATAATGCAACACGTGCACGTGCTCCAGGAGGCTCATTCATTTGACCGAATACGAAAGTTGCTTTAGAATCTTTCATAGCAGCTTTATCTACTTTTTGTAGATCCCAACCACCTTCTTCCATAGAATGCATAAAGTCGTCACCATACTTGATAATTCCAGACTCTAACATTTCACGAAGTAAATCGTTTCCTTCACGTGTTCTTTCTCCTACTCCTGCGAATACCGAAAGTCCACCGTGTCCTTTTGCAATATTGTTAATTAACTCCTGAATTAATACCGTTTTACCTACTCCAGCACCTCCAAATAATCCAATCTTACCACCTTTTGCATAAGGCTCAATAAGGTCAATTACTTTAATACCAGTAAATAAAACTTCTGTAGAAGTTGATAAATCTTCAAATTTTGGTGCTTGTCTGTGAATTGGTAAACCAGCTTCACCAGTTTTAGGTAAATCTCCTAAACCATCAATTGCATCACCAATTACATTAAATAAACGACCATATACATCGTCTCCAATTGGCATTTGTATTGGCGAGCCAGTAACACTAGCTTCTGTACCTCTACTTAAACCATCAGAAGAGTCCATAGCAATAGTACGAACGGTATCTTCACCAATGTGAGATTGTACTTCGAGTACTAATGTAGAACCATCTGGTCTGTTAATTTCTAATGAATCATAAATTTTTGGAAGTTCAGTACCAGCAGCGAATTCTACATCGATTACTGGACCTACTATTTGTGCAACTTTACCTGTAACTTTAGACATTACTTTTATATTTAATGTTTTGCTTAAAATTGAATGCAAAAAACACGTCGTTTTTCGCGCTGCAAATATAGGAGTTTTTATTTAAAAATAACATCAAAATCTACAGCTTTTTTATGTACAAAAAAACGCCTTCTTTGGAAAGGCGTTTTTTTATATAAATGTTTTGTTGGTATTATGGTAATAATGGCGAGTAAGCTACACCAAAATCGTAAGCTTTAGAAACGTTTCCTGAAGCTCTAAAGTTAGAACCAAAGTTAGTATCTATAGCATCTAAAAAGGCATTTGCCATTAAAGCATAACCTCTAGCTGTTAAATGTACACCATCTAAACTTACTAAACCACCAAATACTAGTTCGGTATTTAAATCGAATTCGTCAAACATAATTCCAGTAGTAGAAGCTTGTGCTAAAATACTGTTTAAATCTACTAATGCTAAATTAGGGTTTGCATCTGTAATCGATTTAATAGTTGCATTATAAGCCATAGTTGCAGATGAAATATCAAACTGCTCTTCTGGAGTTAATACAAAAGTATCAGACATTGGAGAAGTAACTCCAACTCCTGTTGGTATTAATGAAGAAGCAGGAAGTGTAATTAAATCTGCTTCAGTTGCTTGACGCATGTTTACTAACTGTGGGTTAATACCTGTTAAGTTTGTTAAGTCTTCATCTAAAATAACAAGAGCATTTGTTTCAGATTCAGCAAACATAATTGTTCTTCTAGCAATTTCTGCATCTGCATCTTCTTGTGTCATTGGTGTTGTTGCAACTAAGTAAGCAAAAGCTTGTACTATTCCTGCGTTGTATAAACCATATGCTGCATTTGCTTGTGCTGCAGAAGCTGCATCTAAAGGTACAGGGTTATGTGTTACCGTTGTAAAATAAGATAAACTTGTAATATTTGGTACGTTACCAATAACACCTTTTGCATTGTTAGTTCCGTTTGCAGTTAACATTGCTACCATTCCGTTTAAGGAAGCATCAAAAAGAGCTGAAGGCGTTATAGCGTCGCTACCGTCACCACCAGAAGTTGCGTAACCTAATACGTCGTTACCTCCTATTTCACTTAATGTGAAAAATGTTGGTGCTTGTGCTACAGCTAAATCCATTACAGTTGCATTAGGGTTTGCAGTACTTCCAATCATTCTTACTGCGTAAGGGTTTGCAGATGGAGGAGAAGTAAATAAACCACCTAAGTTACCGTAACCTGGTGCTAATAAGTGATAGCTTTTTGCTCCAGGAACTCCTAAGTTGTTAAAAGGACCTGTTGGGTTGTTAGAAAGGTCTGTAGATATAGATACTGGACCTACTACAGATTCTAATGGTACTGGACCAGCGCCACCAAATACTAATCTTGGTTGTGTAATTCTATTACCCATAAAAACGATACCACCATAGTTATCATTCATCATAGGTTGTTTAAATGCACCTCCTCCAGCATTAGCAAAATGACCTGCTAATATATTAGGAAAAGAATTTTCTTGCGATGCTTTAAACAAACCGTTGTCTGCAAAACCTGCAGTAAACGATGCTCCAATTGCAACATAGTTTGAAAAATCTGCAGTTCCAGCAGTTAATGCTGGTAATACAACATTTGTATCTGTATCTGGAGAGTCAATAAAATCGTCTTCACTTTTACAAGCTGTAAATCCTACAAGAACAGCAGCAAGTAATGCATATTTTATATTTTTCATAATCATTATTTTATAAGTTATTAATTGTCCATCCTATGTAATACATAGATCCTATATGACCTGTACCATAAGCAGTAAAGTATTCTTTACCAGTAAGGTTTGTACCACCTAATTTAAAGGTAGACTTTAATTTTGGAATTCTATAGTTGATTTGTGCATCGAAAGTATGGAATTCTGGTACTACACCGTCTCCAAATGTTGCTTGCCAAAAGTAATCGTCGCTAAATCTATAAGAAACATTGAAACCGAAGTTTTTAAATAATTCTGTGTTTCCAAAAGTAGCTTTAAATTTATGTTCTGGTGTGTTAAAGTTAGTTTCGAAATCTGGATTAGCCTTCTCGTCGTAAT
>JBMZDY010000259.1:0-3095 GCA_049614585.1 Oceanihabitans sp. | reverse complement strand
ACAAATTTAAATAGAATAATGATACAGATTACTTTGCCAGACGGGAGTATTAAAACGTTTGAAAAAAACACTACTCCAATGGATGTAGCAAAAAGCATTAGTGAAGGATTAGCTAGAAATGTTATATCTGCTAGTTTTAACAATACGACTATTGAAACATCTACCCCTTTAACTACCGATGGATCTTTAGTGCTTTTTACATGGAATAATGACGAAGGCAAAACTGCATTTTGGCATTCTAGTGCACATGTGCTTGCACAGGCACTAGAAGAACTTTATACTGGAATAAAACTAACTATTGGTCCTGCTATAGAAAATGGCTTTTATTACGATGTAGATTTTGGAGAACATATCGTTTCGGAAAAAGATTTTAAAACTATAGAAAACAAAATGATAGAAATTGCTCGTGGTAAACATGAGTTTTCTATGCGAAGTGCTACAAAAGCTGAAGCTTTAACATTATACCAAGACAATGAGTACAAAACAGAACTTATTGAAAACTTAGAAGATGGCACAATAACCTTTTGTGATCACGCAACATTTACAGATTTATGTCGTGGTGGCCATATCCCTAACACTGGAATTATTAAAGCTGTAAAAATACTTTCAGTAGCAGGAGCATACTGGAGAGGAGACGAAAAAAACAAACAACTTACAAGAGTTTACGGTACTTCGTTCCCGAAACAAAAGGACTTAACCGCATATTTACAACTTTTAGAAGAAGCAAAAAAAAGAGACCATAGAAAACTAGGTAAAGAACTACAACTTTTTACTTTTTCACAAAAAGTTGGTCAAGGTTTACCTTTATGGCTACCTAAAGGAGCTGCATTAAGAGAGCGATTAGAAAATTTTCTTAAAAAAGCGCAAAAAAAGGCTGGTTATGAAATGGTAGTAACACCTCATATTGGCCAAAAAGAATTATATGAAACATCTGGTCATTATGCGAAATATGGAGCAGACAGCTTTCAACCAATTACAACTCCAAAAGAAGATGAAGAGTTTTTATTAAAACCAATGAATTGCCCGCACCATTGCGAAATTTACAAAAGTAGTCAATGGTCGTATAAAGATTTACCTAAACGTTTTGCTGAATTTGGTACTGTTTACAGATATGAACAAAGCGGCGAATTACATGGCTTAACAAGAGTAAGAGGATTCACTCAAGATGATGCACATATATTTTGTACACCAGACCAATTAGATAAAGAATTTAAAGAAGTAATAGATTTAGTACTTTATGTATTTGGTTCCTTAGGATTTGAACACTTTACCGCTCAAGTATCATTAAGAGACCCAGAGAATCCTGAAAAATACATAGGAAGTAATGAAAACTGGGAAAAAGCAGAAAACGCAATATTAAATGCTGCAAAAGATAAAGGATTAAATTATATCGTAGAAACTGGAGAAGCAGCATTTTATGGTCCTAAATTAGACTTTATGGTAAAAGACGCTTTAGGAAGACAGTGGCAATTAGGAACCATTCAAGTAGATTACACCTTACCAGAGCGTTTTGAATTAACCTATAAAGGTAGTGACAACGAGTTACACATGCCAATAATGATACATCGTGCACCATTTGGAAGTATGGAGCGATTTGTAGCAATTTTACTAGAGCACACAGCCGGAAATTTCCCACTTTGGTTAATGCCAGATCAAGTTATTGTACTATCAATTAGTGAGAAATATGAAAAATACGCGAAAAAAGTTTTAAGTTTGCTAGAAAATAACGAAATTCGCGCCCTAATTGACAATAGAAATGAAACCATGGGCAAGAAAATTCGGGAAGCCGAAATGCAAAAAATCCCATATATGATTATTGTTGGTGAGAACGAAGAGAACGAAGAAAAAATATCTGTTAGAAAACATGGAGGCGAAGACTTAGGCACGATAAGTGTGGAAGCATTTACTGAAATTGTAAATACAGAAATAAATAAAACATTAAAACAATTTTAAAATAAGTTTAACTAAAATTATAAAGCCATAGCAATACGTAGAAGAAGACAATCCTCTCCAAGAGTTATAAAAGAGGATCAGCACAAAATAAATTCCAAAATTAGAGCCGAAGAAATTAGATTGGTAGGCGATAATGTAGAAGTTGGGGTTTATAAAACGAAACAAGCATTAGCAATAGCAGATGAGCAAGGATTAGATTTAGTCGAGATTTCGCCTAAAGCAAACCCTCCTGTTTGTAAGGTTATGGATTATAAAAAGTTTCTTTACGAACAAAAGAAACGCGACAAAGCATTAAAATCTAAAGCTACTAAAGTAATAATAAAAGAGATTCGATTTGGTCCACAAACCGATGATCATGATTATGCTTTTAAAAAGAAGCATGCCGAAAAGTTTTTAAAAGAAGGAGCTAAATTAAAAGCATTTGTGTTTTTTAAAGGACGTTCTATAATATTTAAAGAACAAGGTCAAATATTATTATTAAGGTTAGCTCAAGATTTAGAAGAGCTAGGTAAAGTAGAACAAATGCCAAGATTGGAAGGTAAACGTATGACAATGTTTATTGCACCAAAAAAACCAAAATAATTAATAGTTTAAAAAACTAGCAATTAAAATAAACAATACAGAAACGTTCTGTATTCAAGATAATAAGCGAAATAATTAAAACTAGGAGAAAATGCCTAAAATGAAAACAAAATCTAGTGCTAAAAAGCGTTTTAAGCTTACCGGCACTGGTAAAATTAAAAGAAAGCACGCTTTTAAAAGTCACATCTTAACAAAGAAGTCTAAAAAGCGTAAGCTTAAGTTAACTCACGATGGTTTAGTACATAAATCAGACGAGAACAATGTTAAAGTAATGTTACGTTTAAAGTAACCCTATTTTAATAGGTTAAAACAAATTAATAACCCTGGAGTTAGGCTCAGTGGATTAACAATTGTAAATTTTAGATTTATAATTTCTATGAAATACTAAAGTGTCGTTTAAAGACCGCCTACTACAAAAAACAATTAAATTATGCCAAGATCAGTAAATTCAGTAGCAAAAAGAGCCAGAAGAAAAAAGGTTCTTAAGCAAGCAAAAGGTTACTTTGGACGTCGTAAAAACGTTTGGACAGTAGCAAAAAATGCGGTTGATAAAGCGATGC
>JBMZDY010000258.1:0-3110 GCA_049614585.1 Oceanihabitans sp. | reverse complement strand
CAAAGTTGCACCACTTTTTATTGCAGCACCAACGTGAATTGCTTCCATCATTTCTTCTTTGGTAACACCTCTTTGTAAACCATCTTTTGTGTAGGCATCTATACAATATGGACATTGTTCTGTATGTGCAACAGCTAAAGCAATTAGCGATTTTTCGCGAGCAGTAAGCGCGCCTTCTTCGAAGACTTTTCCATAGTACTCGAAAAATTTTTTTCCAAGTTCTTCATTCCATTCTGTAATGCTTCCAAATTTTTTTAAATCGGAAGGGTCGTAATATGATTTTTGCATTTTGTTTTTTTAATGTATTTCAAAAATTGAATATACAGTTTCTGTCGGAAAGGAATTAAAAAGTTAACAAAAATATAGTTTTTCTAGAAATTGTTTCGCAAAAAGTTTTCGGCATTTAAATAGAATACACGATCAATAATTTCTTGTGCAGAAATTTGGTTTATGGCCATATATTCGTGTTGGTGTTTTTTTAAATAACTGGTTGCTTTATCTATTAAAAAAGGTTTTATGTCTCTTATGTTTTCGCAAGTCCAAAGTCCTTTAATTGGATTTACAATGCCATCAAAATCAGATCCAATAGCGAGGGTTTCCCAGCAAAAAAGTTGTTGTGCATTAAGTATTTCTGCAAAATGACGTATTTGCCTCCATATTAAATCTGTTTTTTTCTCTAAGCGTTTTTTTCTGTTTGGGAAATACATTCTTGAACGTCGTATAGAGCTTTTATCGGCAATTCTACGTTCGTCTAATTGCAAGCCAAAAATGCCTTTAGTTTTTGCTATTCTAATAATTTCGCTATCGTAAAAATTGATATCTCCATCGTTAAATTTATCGCTTACAGTAGAGTCTTTTTTATTAGGCTCTGCAATAGATCGTCTTCCATTTGCTGCGCCATGACTTACTATTAATGGTATATTTTGGTTTGCGTATTGTGTATCTAGCATATGGTAAAATGCTGTACGCGAAATAGTACTCATATGTTTAATATCTATTAATATACGTTTGCCATTGGTGTTGTCTAGCAGTTTTTCTATTACTAAAATTCCTAAAGCGGTTATTCCTGTGTTTAATCCTCGGTTTTGATTATCTTTAATTGCACCAATATTAATACTTCTTGCATGCCCACAAATTTCATTATAAAAATGATGTGCTAGCGTTACAAAAACCGGTTTATGCTCCCAGTTTTTTACAGTTTCTACATTGTTCAATACCGTTGTTTGGTCTGCAGTATCTTGTTTTAAATCTAATCCTGTTTCAAAAGCATGTGCTCCTTCTATAGTTGGTACCAGGCTTATTATTTTTCTTGTAGAAGAGCTTTGGGCAATGTTACTTTCAATTTCATTAAAATTTTTCACTACTCGATAAGTAAATGTAACTTCTCCTATTTTTTCGGCGAAATTATGAAGCTGTAAATAAAAATCATATTCGTCTAATAAATCTTGAAAATAACTATCGTGACTCCTTAAATAATCTATTCTAGAATGGCTTACTCCTGCTGCAAGATTTACCAATGCATCAGAAACAAATTTAAACCCTAACATTTTCTTTTTTAAAAAATGTTTTTCAAATGGATACAGTGAAATTACTACAACATTACAATTTGCTTTTGCAATTGCTGTTAAATCGGTTTGTGTAAATTTTGTTAATGTAAGTATTTTATTTACCTGCTTTTCTAAAAAGTTTGGCGGACTATAATGCCAAATAGCATTTTTCTTGTCACTATTCGGGTGGTTTTTCTTGGTTGGATTATATTTAAAGCTCTTTCCAAATGGCTTTAAAGCCGGATGACAATGCATGTCGATGTGTGAAGGTTTCATAATAGCTTATTTTTTTATACTTAAAAGATATAAAATATTAATTTAGCAAGAAAAATATAGAACATGGACTATTTTGTAATTGCCTCAATACTAGTGTTAATTTCTGCCATTTTTGGGTATATAAATGTGCGTTTTTTAAAAATGCCAAATACAATAGGCTTAATGCTAATTACTATTGTATTTACACTTGCAGTTTTTGCAATTAGTTATTTTGACGATACATTACTAAAAGGAGAAATTGCATTTATAAAAGCGATAGATTTTAAAGCTGTTTTACTAGACGTTATGTTAAGCTTTTTACTTTTTGCTGGAGCTTTACATACAAATTTCGAACAGTTAAAAGTACAGCGATGGCCAGTTTTAGTTTTTGCTACTTTTGGTGTCCTTATTTCAACATTTTTGGTTGGTTTAATTATGTATTTTGCTTTACCAGTTGTAGGCTTACAAGTAGATTTTATTTATTGTTTATTGTTTGGTTCTTTAATTTCACCAACAGATCCTATAGCTGTTTTAGGAATATTAAAAAAAGCAGGAGCTCCAAAAAAATTGGAAACAAAAATTGTAGGAGAGTCTTTGTTTAACGATGGCGTAGGTGTTGTTGTGTTTTTAACTATTTATAAAATTGCCGATTTAGGAATTGAAAACGTAAGTGCTTTAGAAGTGGTAGAATTGTTTGGCCTAGAAGTTATTGGTGGTATTATTTTAGGGTTATTCCTTGGCTGGGCTGCTTACCGATTAATGAAATCTATAGACGATTACGATATAGAAGTTATAATAACATTAGCAGCAGTAATGGCAGGTACTGTTATAGCGCAAAAGCTACATATTTCTGCACCACTTGCAATGGTAACCGCTGGACTAGTTGTTGGTAACGATACTATAAGAGATTCTGCTATGTCTGAAACTACAGAAGTTTATGTAGATAAATTTTGGGAACTAATAGATATTCTTTTAAACACCATTCTATTTGTTTTAATTGGTATGGAAATGCTTGTTTTAACTTTTGAAATAGAATATTTAATTGCTGGGCTTATTGCAATACCACTGGTTTTATTATGCAGATATGTTTCGCTATTATTACCTATAAAATTCTTTGAAAAAAAATTAGATTTTGTACCAAAAACCAATTTAGTAATGACTTGGGGAGGCTTACGTGGTGGCATTTCTATTGCATTAGCATTAGGACTTACACAAGTAATGGAACGCGATTTATTTTTAGTAATTACTTATGTAGTAGTTGTATTTTCTATATTAATACAAGGCATGACTGTAGGTACTTTAGTAAAA
>JBMZDY010000257.1:0-3127 GCA_049614585.1 Oceanihabitans sp. | reverse complement strand
GTGCGCTTTTTGATGGTTTAGCAGCAGGCACTTCTGCAATAATTGTACTCACATTAGGAATTTTTGCCTTTGTTTCTGGACATATTGTTTTTTCCGATTACTTAAACATAATGTACATACCACGAATAGAAGAAATAACCATTTACATAGCTGCATTTGTTGGTGCCTTAATTGGATTTTTATGGTACAATGCGTATCCAGCACAAGTATTTATGGGAGACACTGGAAGCCTTACTATTGGTGGAATTATAGCAGTTATTGCGATAGCTGTAAGAAAAGAATGGCTTATTCCTGTTTTATGCGGAATCTTTTTAGCAGAAAATCTTTCGGTAGTAATGCAAGTAAGTTGGTTTAAATATACCAGAAAAAAATATGGCGAAGGTAGACGAATTTTTAAAATGTCGCCATTACATCATCATTATCAAAAATCAGGATATCACGAAAGCAAAATAGTAACTCGTTTCTGGATTATAGGAATTTTACTAGCAATAGTTTCAATAGTAACCCTTAAAATTAGATAACCAATTTTTGCCAAAGCAAGAATATAAATTACCGGTAATGAATTTAAACAAATAATGAGCAAACGAATAGTCATATTAGGAGGAGGAGAAAGTGGTGTAGGCACAGCACTTTTAGCAAAAGCAAAAGGCTATTCAGTATTTGTATCCGATTTTGGCAGTATAAAAGAAAAGTACAAAAATGTGCTTATACATAACGATATCGATTGGGAAGAAAAGCAACATACAGCATCAAAAATTTTAAATGCAAATGTTGTAATGAAAAGCCCTGGAATACCAGACAATGCTGCTATTGTACAGCAAATTACAACAAACAATATTCCGGTTATTTCCGAAATAGAATTTGCTGCGCTTTATACCTCAGCAACTCTTATAGGAATAACTGGTAGTAATGGCAAAACCACTACAGCATCATTAACACATCATATTTTAAAACAAGAAATAAATGCAGGTCTTGCTGGTAATATTGGCGATAGTTTTGCAAAACAAGTTATAGAAAAAAACTACCAAAACTACGTATTAGAAATTAGCAGTTTTCAACTAGATGGAATAGCAACTTTTAAACCCAAAATTGCAGTAATAACCAATATTACTCCAGACCACCTAGACAGATACGATTACGAATTTAAAAAATACATAGCATCCAAATTTCGCATTACTAAAAACCAAACCAAAGAAGATTTTTTGATTTACGATGCAGACGATCCTGAAATTACAAATTGGCTTAAAGCCAACCCAGTACAAGCCACATTATTGCCTTTTTCATTAAAACAAAAAATGAAAAACGGTGCCTATTTAGACAAAAACAATATAATAATAACAATAGATAACAACCAGACTATTATGCCTACAACCAAGCTAGCATTAGAAGGAAAACACAATATTAAAAACGCAATGGCTGCAGCAACTGTAGCACATTTATTAAAAATTAGAAAGCAAACTATTCGCGAAAGCCTTGAAAATTTTCAAGGGGTAGAACACCGTTTAGAAAATGTACTTAAAATAAATAAAGTGCAATACATTAACGACTCGAAAGCGACCAATGTTAACGCTACTTATTTTGCTTTAGAAAGCATGGATGCTCCAACCGTATGGATAGTTGGCGGAGTAGACAAAGGAAACAACTATAACGAACTATTTCCTTTTGTAAACGAAAAAGTGAAAGCGATTATCTGTTTGGGTGTAGACAACCAGAAGTTAAAACAAACTTTTGAAGGTATGGTAGACATATTAGTAGAAACACAATTTATGAGTGAAGCAATAAAAATTGCTTATAAAATTGCAGAAGCTGGCGATAATGTTCTACTATCTCCTGCTTGTGCAAGTTTCGACTTGTTTAATAATTACGAAGATCGTGGACGCCAATTTAAAGAAGCAGTTAGAAACTTATAAATAAAAAAACCTTATACACAAAAGACAAAAAAACCAATAATCAATAATGCAACACATATTTAAAAACATAAAAGGAGATCGGTTAATATGGGCAATAGCAGCTTTGCTTGCCATATTTTCTTTTTTACCAGTTTATAGTGCTGCTAGTAATTTGGTAAATATAGGAGGAAACAGTAATACCTTCTCTTATTTTATAAAACATTTAATGCACTTGTTTTTAGGCTTTACAATAATGTATGGTGTACATAAAATACCGTATAGATATTTTAGAGGCCTTTCTATGGTAATGATTCCTGTTGTAATTGTTTTGTTGGTTGTAACAATGCTACAAGGCACAACTATAGAAGGAGCTAATGCAAGTAGGTGGATACAAATTCCTATTGTAAATATGTCTTTTCAAACTTCTACACTAGCTGCAGTTATTTTAATGGTATATGTAGCGCGCTATATGTCTAAAATAAAAGACAAAAATATTTCATTTAAAGAAAGCATACTCCCACTTTGGACTCCTGTATTTGTAGTATTAATGCTAATACTTCCTGCAAATTTTTCTACCGCAGCAATTATGTTTGTAATGGTAGTTATATTGGTTTTTTTAGGTGGTTATCCGCTTAGATATTTAGCTGTCATTATTGGTTCTGGCATACTAGCTTTAGCGCTATTTATTTTAGTAGCTAAAGCATTTCCAGATGCAATGCCAAACAGAATTGATACTTGGATGAGTAGAATAGAAAGTTTTTCAAATGGCGGAGATTCAGATACAGATTACCAAAGCGAAAGAGCTAAAATTGCAATAGCCTCTGGTGGAATTCAAGGAGCTGGCCCTGGAAAAAGTATTCAGAAAAACTTTTTACCACAATCTTCTTCCGATTTTATTTACGCAATAATTATAGAAGAATATGGATTAATTGGTGGATTTACAATTATGGTGCTTTATATGTGGCTACTTTTTAGAATAGTAATTGTGGCCCAAAAATCCGATACAATGTTTGGTAAACTTCTAGCTCTTGGAGTAGGCTTACCAATAATTTTTCAAGCCTTAATTAATATGGCAGTAGCAGTAGAATTATTCCCAGTAACTGGACAAACGCTTCCTTTAATAAGTAGTGGTGGTACTTCTATATGGATGACCTGTCTTGCTGTTGGAATTATACTAAGTGTAAGTGCAAAAAGAGAAGACGATAAAAGCAAAGAAAACCTAGAAGATAACCCTTTAG
>JBMZDY010000256.1:0-3148 GCA_049614585.1 Oceanihabitans sp. | reverse complement strand
AACATTCGTTTTCTACCTGCTATATTTTTTATATAAGGTCTAAACTCTACTGGTTTATTTACAGACCAATCGTATTCTTTTCGAGATTCTATTACTTTTAATGGCATAGCAGATACTCCTGCATAGCCTTGTTTTTTAGCTGCATGATTATAATAATACAAAGCATCTGTACCATCTGCAGGAATAAACACACTAAAAGTTAAACTGGTACGCTCGTCGCCTACAGGCTCTAAGCCAAACCAATGATACAAACCACTGTATGCGCTTATTTTAGTATCGGAAAAATTAAAATCGGTAACAAATGGTTGCTGATTTTGATCGTTTGGCAAGTCTGGAATTTTAACTGCTGTTTCCATATTCCAAGGCAACGGATCGTTAAAACCTCCTAAAAACTTTAATGATTCTGCTTGCAAACGAGACACTTTTTCAGACAAGGTGTTTTGCCTGGTTAAATACTTATGGTTACGCATTTCAATTGGTGAAATATAGGTGCCTTTTCCTATAACAATTCGTTCTATATAATCTTTAAAATCATGCTCGCCACTTTCTATTACCATAACACCACCAAATGTTGGATACGGAAATAAAAATCCTTTCCATTTTATTAGGCTTACTACTTCTACCCATTTCCCTAAATCGTTTTTCATGTAATAGGTATCACTAGGCTCGTAATTTAAAAGCATCCACGGATTAAAGCGCTGCACAACTGCGTTATACGTGTTTCTGCTAAACTTTAACGACTCTCCTATTGAAAAGGTTACTGGTATTCTGTTTTCGTTAGAAAATCGAGGAAATGGCGTTGTACTAGATACCGAAAAAACTTCTTCGGTATTGTCGCTTATTCCTTGCCAAACGTATTTTTCGGTTGGTTGTATTGCCATTGTCCATTTGTTTAAACCGTCTACACGTACTAAATGGGGTAAGGAAACGTCTTTGGTTTCTCCTACGCTTTCGTTTGCCATAGAGAATATATTTCGCAATGGCTGAATACGCTCGTTTTGAGTAAGCGGCAACTCGTTAATTTCTATTTTATTAAGATTATTAAATACGTTATAGGTTTTCATATAATCGTACATTTTAAAATGCCAGCCTACTAAGTATAAAATTCCAAAAAATGCTATTAACACGATTAAAATACTTATTCTTTTTCCTCCAGAAGCAGATTTTCTAAATTTTGCTAGCCCCAAAAAAAGCACCGCCAAACTAAGCAGTATTATAAAAATAAATTTTCTTACAAATAATAATGCAGGCTGATAATCGTCGCGTAAAACAAACAAAGTAATTAGCAATATTAATAGTAAAACTGTTACTATTATTTTTTGCTTTATTCCTTTTTTCCAATAGTTTTTTAACATTGTAAATTTATATTTTTATTCCCAAGTAAACGGAAATCTTATTTTTAGAATTTGATTTATTAAATAGGTCTCGACTGCACTTAATAGAACGCTCTTTTTTACATTCCTGCCTTCGCAGGAATTTGCTACATAAGTCCTTTATCCTTTAATCTATCTCTTGCGCTTTTAGCATCTTCTTTTGCTTCCTCTTTAACCTCTTCGATTTTATCTTCAGTTTTATGCAATGCTTTTTCTCCTTTTTCTTTTAAGTCTTCAATAAAGTCTTTTCCTTTTTCTACAGTTTCGTGAAATACATCTTCTATAGAATCGCTTTTTTCGTCTATTACTTCGCCAGATTTAAACACTAAATTTGCTAAATAAGTCCCAAGTATTGTACCTACTATACTGGAAGCAAACAACGACATACCATTATAACTTGTAAATATTTTAAATGGTGTTAAAAACTGAAAAAGCACAGCTATTAACAAAAATGCGCTCGCTATATAAACCAACCTAGGTAAGAATGGTTGTTGGTAAATAAATCCTTTCTTGTCTGTTGGTTTCATTTGCAATTCTTTGCTATTTACTATTTTATTAATAAATCTATAAAACCCGTTTCCGTTAGATTCTCTCCAGTACATAAATATACCAAACAGTATTGCGGCAATAAATATAATAACTTCTAATCCCATTGTTTTTGTTTTTGGCTTCCTACTAAATTAGTCTAATTTCTTTAAATATTGTTACGAATTACAGCAATTACCCAATCTTTCATAGAATCTTCCCAAGTTTGGTAGGTTTTATAAAACTGCTCTTTATCAAACCAATACAAAAACAAAATATCTTTTGGAGATATGTTTATTAATAATTTCCATATTAAATCTTGCTGTTTCACTTCTAAAGAGGAATGTGGTTTATGCAAAGCATTATAAAATTTCTGATCTATTAAATCATGAATTTTAAAAGCATTGCTTCGCTCTAATCGCTCTAAGTAAATTTCTACACCGTTTACACGTTTCATCGCTTTTGCATCTAATGTATTTAAGTACCTTCTAAACAAAACTTTGTCTTCTAAAATGTGGTTTATTGGATGCTGTACATTTTTTAATTCTTGAGAGAGCATTCGCTTTTTTACACGTTCGTACTGTGCAGTTTGTACTGTTTTTTCTAAATCGCATTCTATAATTACATGGTCGCGAAGCTTATCCATTAATTCTGGCTGATTAATTTGATATATTAACACATCGTGCACTGTATCTTTTATTGCCTTTTTGTACCAATTTTCGTCTTCGAATACTACTATATCTGTAATAAAATCGCGCAACACAAATATACCTCCTAATGCTCTTGTGTAAAAAGAATTGGTTTGATACTGTATTGCTGGCAATTCTAAATCGCGATGCCTTAAATCGCCATATTCTTTTGCTGAATTTAATATTTCTTGATGTAAATCTTCGTTTATAAAATTATTAGCTTCTTTAAATTTATTAATTAACTGAAACTGTTTCTTTTGTACGTGATACAACTCATTTATTAAATGAAAATTAATAGTAATGGTTTGGTATTTTAGTACATCTAGTGGCTCGTAAAATGCATCTATATTCTGGTCGAAATCTAAGCATATTGCGCAATCTCTAGTAATATCGTTTATTTTATCTTGGTAAGTACTAAAAATAAATTTCATCATTTCTTATTATTGGTTGAAAAGACCCAATGCGTTCTAAACTATTTCTGTATTGTTCTCCATATTTTAAGTAAGAATCGAAAACAACTACACCTCTTGTATCTAACTTAACAACTACGCCTGGACCAAA
>JBMZDY010000255.1:0-3152 GCA_049614585.1 Oceanihabitans sp. | reverse complement strand
TTAGGAATAAAATATCTTAACAATAATGATATAGATCTCATTTTTGAAACTGCCGATCATTTTAAAGAAGTGATAAACAGGCCAATTAAAAAAGTACCTTCCCTACGCGATATTACAATTGCAAATTTGTTTTTTGAAAACTCTACCCGAACAAAACTTTCTTTCGAATTAGCCGAAAAACGCCTTTCGGCCGATATTTTAAACTTTTCGGCTTCACAGTCTTCTGTTAAAAAAGGAGAAACTTTAATCGATACGGTTAATAATATCTTGTCTATGAAAGTAGATATGGTAGTAATGCGGCATCCAAACCCAGGAGCAGGAGTATTTTTATCTAAACATGTTAATGCAAGTATTATTAACGCTGGCGATGGTGCACATGAGCACCCTACACAAGCATTGTTAGACTCGTATTCTATACGGGAACGATTGGGAGAAGTACAAGGTAAAAAAGTAGTGATTGTAGGCGATATATTACACAGTAGAGTGGCACTCTCTAACATATTTGCTTTGCAATTGCAAGGCGCAAAAGTTATGGTTTGCGGACCCAAAACTCTAATACCAAAATATATACATAAACTTGGTGTAGAAGTAGAAACCAATTTAAGAAAAGCATTAAATTGGTGCGATGTTGCTAATATGCTTCGCGTTCAAAACGAACGTATGGAAGTAAGTTATTTTCCTACAACTAGAGAGTACTCGCAACAATATGGAGTAGATAAAGCCTTATTAGATTCTTTAGATAAAGAAATAACAATTATGCATCCAGGACCAATAAATAGAGGAGTAGAAATTACTAGTGATGTAGCCGATTCTAAGCAAGCAATTATATTAGATCAAGTACAAAATGGTGTTGCAATTAGGATGGCAATAATTTATTTATTAGCTTCAAAAATAAAACAGTAATTATGATTTTTGATAAACAAGGCAATATTAGTATAATAACACAAGAAAAAGCATCTGTTATAGAATTAGTAAAAAAACTAGATGTATTATATAGTCGTTTTCAAAACGATAACGTTATTGTAAATTTAACCAGTTTAAATGCGGTTCCTTTAGAAGATATTGTAGAATTTTTACAAATCTCTAATAAGCATCGTAAAGCAAAACATTCTTTTGTTATTGTTAGTAGTCGTGTAGATTTAAACGAAACCCCAGACGAGATAGTTGTAGTTCCTACAATGCAAGAAGCTTTCGATATTATTGAAATGGAAGAAATGGAACGCGATTTAGGGTTTTAAAAACTGTTTTGGCAGAGTACTCTTTCATATAAAAAAGCCATCTTTCACTTTAACAATTAATTCTTTATGAAATTAAATATATTAGGATGTTATAGTGCAACACCACGAGTAAATACAAACCCTACAGCACAAGTATTAGAAATAAAAAACCATCTTTTTTTAATAGATTGTGGCGAAGGTACACAGGTGCAATTACGCAAACATAAAATTAAGTTTAATAGAATAAAGCATGTTTTTATTTCGCATTTGCATGGCGATCATTTTTTTGGATTGGTTGGTCTTATTTCTACTTTTAGATTGTTAACTCGAGAAACAGATTTGCATATTTATGCACCAAAAGGGTTAAAAGAAGTAATAACCATTCAAATGAAACTTGCGAATTCTTGGACGAACTACAAGCTTATTTTTCATGAATTAAATTCTACTGAAAGCGAAATTATTTTTCAAGACGATACCGTTGAAGTACACACTATTCCTCTAGACCATAGAATATATACAAATGGATTTTTGTTTAAAGAAAAGCTTGGAGAAAGAAAGCTAGATATTACAAAAGTAGAACAAGCAGATATAAATATTGCTTATTACCAAAAACTAAAACAAGGGTTTGATGTGGTAAACGAAGCAGGAGTATTAATAGATAATGCAAAAGTTACTAAAGAACCTAATAAACCTAAAAGTTACGCTTTTTGTAGCGACACAGCTTATACCGAATCGATAATACCAATAATAAAAGAAGTAACCGTACTGTATCACGAATCTACTTTTTTAGAAAAAAACAAAAATTTAGCAGCACCAACGAAGCATAGTACAGCAAAACAAGCTGCAAGTATTGCAAAGCAAGCAAATGTAGGGCAGTTAATTCTTGGGCATTATTCTACAAGGTACGATAGTTTAGAAGCTTTTAAACAAGAAGCAAGTAGTGTTTTTAATAAAGTAAGCTTAGCCGAAGACGGTAAAAAGTTTTCTTTTTAATTAGTAGCTTCGCAATAGTTTTTAAATTTTACCATCCAACGTAACACTTGTTTTTCAAACATTTTCGGAAAAAACTTAGCCATTAGCTTTATAAAAAAGCCATTAAATTTGGTGTAGTGTATTTTAGATACATACTGTGTAGTGTTTTGGTCAATTTCAATAAAATTTACTTGCATGGTATTACTCATGTGTTTATGCTCGTAAAGGGCTAAAAACTCATCGGGTAATTTGTTATGTATTATGGTTTCTAGCAATTCAAACTTAGTATAAGTAAATTTAGCTTTAGCACCAGCTTGTCCTTTAGTACCACTAAGGTGTTCTAAACTTACAAAGCCCTCTTGGCAATGTTTTAAAGCATCTGGATCTTCAAAAATTTTAGCAACTAGAGCTATTGGTTTATTAATAGTAACCTTACAAGTAAATTTCATGGTTTTTAATTTAAAGTTAGTTTTAAATCGTTTTCAATTTCAGTATAAAATCTTGTAACTTGCGTTAACTATGGAAAAGGACTTAAGCAAATATAGAAAATCTTACGAAAAAGGAGCGCTTGTATTAAAGGGCACACCAGAAAACCCAATGGAGTTGTTTCAAAAATGGTTTTATGCAGTAGATGCAAATTTTCCTGAAGAAGAAACCAATGCAATGACGGTTTCTACAATTGGGTTAGATGGCTTTCCAAAAAATAGGGTAGTGCTTTTAAAAAAATATACTTACGAAGGGTTTATTTTTTATACCAATTATAAAAGTGAAAAAGGTAAGGCAATTGCAGCAAATCCAAATGTGTGTTTGTCTTTTTTTTGGGCAGCAGCAGAACGACAAGTTATTATAAAAGGAACAGCCGAAAAACTAGCCGAAAATTTAAGCGACGGTTATTTTGAATCTAGACCAAGAGGAAGCCAATTGGGAGCTATAGTTTCCAATCAAAGTGAAATTATAAGAAGT
>JBMZDY010000254.1:0-3175 GCA_049614585.1 Oceanihabitans sp. | reverse complement strand
CCGCCATCTATAAAATGATTCGGTAATAAAAATCCTTTAAGCCCAAAACCCGCAGAGAAAACACCAATAATTATAAAAAAAGATTCTTTTGTCGCATGCGATAATTCTACTTTTATATTATTAACTACTGGAATAATCTGGTTTTCAGTAAATGGAGTAGGCGTATGCTTCGCTTTTAGTCTTTGCTTTGCTAAATCTACTAGTATTTTACTGAATAATGGATTCACTTGTTTTTGTAACTTACACGTTGGTTTTTTAATTTTAAATTGGAAAACATTGGATTACCAACCAATCATAAAATACTTAATTTTTGCGTTATCTGGTATTTGTATTGCTTCTATTTTTTTGGTTAAATCGATTCGTAATTCAGCTGGTAATTCTTTTTTGTCTATTGTAAAAAAACCATTTATTTCGTTTGTAAAAATTACAACATTTCGAAGCGTGTTTTGAATATTAGAAATAGTGTAATTATTTTTTATGCTTCCAAAAGTACTGCTCGAATTTAAACCTTTGCTAGTTTTAAAACGAGAATCTATTACTTTAATTGTTGCTATGGTTGCTGTAGAATCTAAAGCTTGTTTAGGGGTTAATACTAATAACGGATTTCCAGTTTTATCGTAAATCTCGATATCGTTAACGGTTCCTAAAAATTCGTCTCCGCCTATGTGTTTTACTATAGAGTCGTTTTTAAAAATGGTTTTTAAGTCTTTTATTTGGGTAGAATCTGTTAGTAAGCCAATGTTTTGTTTAGATATTAAAAATGGATCTACTTCTTTTTTGCAAGACACAAAACTGCAAGCTATTGCTGCGGTAATTAATGTTTTTTTCATTTGTTATTTAATGGGTAAGATTTTTTTATGTTTAAAAAGATTATTTTTTTAATACTTTAGTAAGTATACCAAAAACGCTTCTAATAAAAGTAGCACTTGTTAAAACTTTTACTATTGGGTTCATTCTAGTGCTTTTTCGTGAGGACGATCTTGAGCTAGATTTGCGTTCTTTTTCTTTGGCTTCTAAAGCTTCTTCTTTTGCTTTAATTTCTGCCGCTTTTTCAATTTTTTCATTTAGTAATTCGTAAGCAGATTCTCTGTCTATAGTTTCGTTGTATTTCATTACTAACTTAGAGTCGTCTAGCAGATTATTTAGTTCGTTATCGGTTAGTACATCCATTCTACTCATAGGAGCACGCATCATAGTAGCGGCAAGTGGAGTAGGTCTTCCTTTCTCATCTAAGGCAGAAACCAATGCTTCGCCAATACCAAGTGAAGTAAGTACTTCGGCAGTATCGTAATAATCGGTATCTGGATAATTCTGCGCAGTAAGTTTAATTGCTTTTCTGTCTTTTGCAGTAAATGCACGTAAAGCATGTTGTACTTTTAAACCTAGTTGGCTTAATACAGCTTCTGGTACGTCGGTAGGGTTTTGCGTTACAAAATATAAACCAATTCCTTTACTACGTATAAGTTTTACAATACTTTCTATTTGGTTAAGCAGTGCTTTGGAAGCTTCGTTAAAAATAAGATGTGCTTCGTCAATAAACATAATTAATTCTGGTTTTCCAGAATCGCCTTGTTCTGGAAATGTTTCGTAAATTTCTGCTAATAGACTTAGCATAAATGTTGAAAATAATTTAGGCTTATCTTGTATGTCGGTTAAACGAATTATATTAATATACCCACGACCATCTCTTGTTGTACGTACTAAATCTTCTACATCGAAGCTTTTTTCGCCAAAGAAAATATCGCCTCCTTGTTGTTCTATTTCTACTACTTTACGTAGAATAGCTCCAGTAGATGCTGTAGAGATTCTACCATATGCGTCGGTAAATTCTTTTTTACCTTCTTGGGTAGCATATTGCAATATTTTTTTAAAATCTTTTAAATCTAAAAGCGGAAGTTTATTGTCGTCGCAATATTTAAAAATTACTGCAACAACACCAGACTGTGTTTCGCTTAGGTCTAAAATTCTAGAAAGTAATACAGGTCCAAATTCACTTATTGTTGCACGTAATCGAACGCCATTTTGTTCGGATAAAGACATGATTTCTACTGGAAATTTTTTTGCATCGAATGGCAATCCAATTTTTTCATGTCTTTCGTCAATTTTTGGATGTCCAGGACTTGGTTGAGCCAAACCACTTAAATCTCCTTTTATGTCCATTAGTAAAACAGGAATTCCTTGTTCGCTTAAGTTTTCCGATAAAACTTGAAGTGTTTTTGTTTTTCCAGTTCCAGTAGCTCCAGCAATTAAACCATGTCTGTTCATGGTTTTTAAAGGTACTTTTACAAATGCATCTTTTATGGTTTCGCCATCAAGCATGGCAGCCCCCAAAGTTATAAATTCGCCTTTTGTTGTATTACCATCTGTAATGTGTTTAAAAAAGTCTGCTTGTCTACTCATAATAATCCTAAAAATTTGGATAAAAATACTAATCTTTCTTTTAATCGTTAATAAAAACTTTCAACTTTTTAATCTTGATACTGTCAATGGTTTAGGCGAATTGCACCTTCTGTTTTAGAATTGTAAATTATATAGAAAGCTAGTCTAGCTTTAAAAGCATAAATAACTATCTTTGCGAGCTATGACAAGAAGTGAAAGACAAGAATTATTAGATAAAGGTTTGTTGTTACCTTTAATGGAAGAATTTTATACCATTCAAGGAGAAGGTTACCATAAAGGAACTGCTGCTTATTTTGTACGAATAGGTGGTTGCGATGTAGGTTGCCATTGGTGTGATGTTAAAGAAAGTTGGTTGCCAGAATTGCATCCTGCTACTGCATCTATTAAAATTGCAGAAAATGCTGCAAAATACAGTAAAACTATAGTGGTTACAGGAGGAGAGCCATTAATGTGGAACATGAATCCTTTAACCAAAGAGTTAAAAGAAAAAGGGCTACAAGTACATATTGAAACTTCTGGAGCATATAAGTTAACAGGAACTTGGGATTGGATTTGCCTTTCGCCAAAAAAAAATAAGTTACCAACAGAAGAAGTATATGCACAAGCACACGAACTTAAGGTAATAGTGTATAATAAAGACGATTTTAAATTTGCAGAACAGCAAGCAGTCAAAGTAAATAAAGATTGCATTTTATACTTACAACCAGAATGGAGTAAAAAAGAAAAAATGGTTCCAGAAATTGTAGATTTTGTAATGGCTAATCCAAAATGGAAA
>JBMZDY010000253.1:0-3178 GCA_049614585.1 Oceanihabitans sp. | reverse complement strand
CCAATGTGTTTCGATTATGGTTTTGGGCCATTTCGTTGGGTTTGTGCTTCAGGAAAACCAGAAGATTTAGCAAAAACAGATGCAATTGCTTGTCAAGTTTTAGAAGAAATAAAGCAGAATTCTCCAGAAGAAATTCAACAACAAATGGCAGATAATATTCAATGGATAAAAGGAGCTCAAGAAAACAAATTAGTTGTAGGCTCGCAAGCAAGAATACTATATGCAGATGCAGAAGGACGTATGAAAATTGCACAAGCTTTTAATGATGCTATTGCAAATAATGAAATTGGCTATGTTGTTTTAGGTCGTGATCATCATGATGTTTCTGGAACAGATTCTCCTTATAGAGAAACTAGTAATATTTATGATGGATCCCGTTTTACAGCAGATATGGCAATACATAATGTAATTGGCGATAGCTTTCGTGGTGCAACTTGGGTAAGCATTCACAATGGTGGTGGTGTTGGCTGGGGAGAAGTAATAAATGGTGGATTTGGTATGGTTCTTGATGGTACTACAGAAGCATCTAAACGCCTAAAAGCCATGCTTTTCTGGGATGTAAACAATGGAATATCCAGAAGAAGTTGGGCAAGAAATCCAGGAGCCGAATTTGCAATAAAACGCGCTATGGAAATCGAACCTAATTTAAAAGTTACTATTCCAAACCATGTTGACGATGCTTTATTGAAATAGAAAACAAATAAAAATTGCTATTATGAAACATCTTAAAAATGTTCACGTACACTTTCTTAGTAGAAATATCGTGAGTAAAAAAGTATTATCCATCACAGCTATTCTATTATTACTAGTAGTAGTTAGCTCTTGTAGCACAGTTCGTGTTGCATCCGATTATGACAAACAAGCTAATTTTAACGAATACAATTCTTTTGCTTTTTACAAAACAGGAATAGACAAAGCAGAAATAAATGACATTGATAAGCGTAGAATTCTACGTGCTATAGAAAAAGAGCTTGTTGCTAAAGGTTTTACAAAATCTAAAAGCCCCAATTTATTAGTTAGTATTTTTACTAAATCTAGAGAAAAAGTAAATGTATACAATAATGGTTTTGGACCTTATGGTTATGGTTGGGGTTGGAGTCCTTACTATTGGAATTCTAATAGTGTTTCCCGCTCAACAGAAGGTATATTGTATATAGATTTAATAGATGCAGAAAAAAAAGAGCTTGTTTGGCAAGGGCAAGGCACAGGTTACCTTTCTCAAAATAACAAAGAAGAACGTATACAAGAATTTGTTACTAAAATTCTAGAAAAATACCCGCCAAGAATAGATCAATAAAACGTACAAAAAAAGCGGTTTCTAATTTAGAAGCCGCTTTTTTTTATTACAATTAATTAATGTTATTCTTTTAACCCTTCTTCAAGTAATTTTACTTGTTCTGCATTTAAAAACTTTTTAATTTTTTCGTTTCGTGCATCTGCTAATTCGGTTGGCATTTGTAACAATACTTTTTTACTTCTACCAGAAGCTACAATAGATTGGTTATAAGAAGTAATAAACGAATAAATTTCACGTTTTTGATCGTTTGTTAAAGATACCATTGCATCAATTCTTGATACTTCTTCTTTAGCAACCTTTACCAATTGCGCATCTTGTTTTGAAGATTCTTGTGCTTGAGATTGTTGCATACCAACAAAAAATATTGCTAAAAAGCTTAAAAGAGAAATATACTTTTTCATGTGAATTATTTTAATGTATTTAAATTTATGTGATACAATATACAATTTTTTTTAAAACTTCAATTAATTAAAACTTACATTACAATATCGTTAATCCAGTCGTAAGGTTCTGGAATATCGCTATCATTTATTAATTGTCTAATATCTATTTCTATACCTCTACTTAAATCTGTAATTGGCACATCATTAGGTCCTCCTTCAAATGGGTTTTCGGTATTTTCGCCAATTGCTTCCATGGTATGAAAAACCCATGCTAAAAGCGTACTAAATGGTATAGAAAACCACACAAAATGCTTAGCTATAAATTCTTGAATAATGTGTAAAGTAGAAGTGTGCGAAGTATGATTAGACAAATCTTCAATTATATGTTCGCCAATAGCCTCAAACCCTTCCATGATTCCAAAAGGAAGTAAAATAATAAAAATCCATACAAAAATATAGTTAAGGGTTGCAAATTGTCTTGGGTAAGGAAAGTTTTTTATACGCTCACTTTTTCCTTGAAGTGTGTATAACTCTTTAAGCATATTCATCATTTCCATATGCCTAAAATCTTCTATTAACCCTTCTTGCATTAGCTCTTTCAATCTTCGAGATTGTATACCTAAAAGCTGTGAAGCCTTATTTCCTTTTTTAAAAACTTCATTATACTCACTATTGGATAGATAAGGTTTTATGGCTGTTTCTATTCCAGTTTCATCTTCGCAAACTCGAAATTTAGAAGTTCTAAACTCAATATTAGATCGCTTCGCTTTCAAATGCATTTCCCAGGGTTTATCTGCTCGCATTTGATAACGAAGTGCGGTTAACCATGCAACATGACGATGTACTAATTCTCTTTGCACTGCAAACAACTCATCTGTCGAAAGCTTTTCTTTACTATGGTCGTTATTAATAAAATCCTTGACCATTATAGTCCAAGTACGAGAAGCATTAACAATTCCTCCCCAAATTTTACGTGCTTCCCAAAGCCTATCGTACGATGCATTATTTTTAAAACTTACAATAAATGCAACTGCAGTTCCTAAAACTCCAAGAGGTAGCCAAGGTACGTGCAACCATTTTAATCCTAGAACATCAAATAATACAACTGGAATTGTAGCTAAAATGAAAAACAAAAAAATATGTCGCCTTGTCCATTTAATTACTCCTCCAATAGGAAAAATTCGCTTTGTATACATAACTGCTTTTTAGAAAAGGAAGATACAAAACTAATAATTAATCAATTTTTTAATTTTAGCTTTCACTTTTTCGGTTGAAGGAATCATTGTTTCTTCTAAAGTAGAGTTCAATGGAATTGCTGGCATGTTTTCACTACCAATAGTCATTACTGGAGCATCTAAATATTTGAAACATTCTTCCTGAATTTTTCCAGCCAAGGCTCTTGCAAAACTATTGTTAGAAGGTTCTTCTGTAACCACTAAACATTTTCCTGTTTTCTTAACCGATTTCATAATCGTGTCTTCATCTAATGGAAATAAAG
>JBMZDY010000252.1:0-3200 GCA_049614585.1 Oceanihabitans sp. | reverse complement strand
ATACTCATGCTGATTTTTGTTTTACAAACCATTTGGCTTTTTATTAAAGAACTTGCTGGTAAAGATTTAGATTTAATAATTGTTTTTAAATTTTTACTGTATTATTCGCCTAAATTAATTCCGCTAGTATTACCACTAACCATACTATTAGCATCTATAATGGTATTTGGTAATTTTGCCGAAAACTATGAGTTTGCTGCTATGAAATCTACTGGTATTTCTTTACAGCGTGCCATGGCTAGTTTGGGCATATTTATTGGTATTCTTGGTATAACCACTTTCTTTTTTAGTAACAATGTAATTCCTTGGGGTGAATACCAATCGTATAACCTTAGAAATAACATTAAAAAACTAAAACCTGCAATGGCTATTGTTGCTGGACAGTTTAACGAAGTAGGCGATTTTAATATTAAAGTTTCCGAAAAAAGTGGCGACAAAGGGCAATATTTAAAAGATGTTGTTATTCATAAAAAAGCAGTAAATTCTAGAGGAAACCATACAACTATTGTATCTAAAACTGGCGAGTTATTTGGTAACGAAAAGTCGAACGTATTAAAACTAATACTTCACGATGGTAATTTTTACGACGATACACCGCCAAAAAGTTTTAAAGACCGCGAAAAACATCCTTTAGTTAAAAGTAGTTTTAAAAAATATACTATTAATGTCGATTTATCGGATGGCAAAGACCTTGACCTCGATCAAAAAAATGTTACCGATAAATACTCGATGCTTAATATAAGCGACCTAAACTACACCATAGATTCTTTACGTATAGAACAAACAAAAGATCGCGATGAGTTTGCATCCAATTTGTATAAACGTTCTAATGTTACCCAACTTAATATTGGCTTAAAACCCAAAACCGATTCGGTTTTTACAAAAAATATTCTCGATTTGTTTTCGGCTAATAAAAACATTCAGCTAAGCGACTTGGCACTAAATACTACCAAAAGCACCCAACAAATTATTAAGTCGAACAATCAAGTATTTAAAATTAAAAACATGAATTACAATAAACATATTATTGCATTTCATGAAAAATTTGCTTTAGGTTTTGCCTGTATTATATTGTTTTTTGTAGGCGCACCATTAGGCGCATTAATAAGAAAAGGTGGTATTGGCTTACCAATGGTTATTGCAATACTGCTATTTTTAACCTATCATTTTATAGGTATTTTCGCAAAAAACAGCGCCAAAGATGGCAGTTTAAATCCAGTATTTGCTACCTGGTTTTCTACAATAATTATGTTACCACTAGGTTTTTTTCTAACCAAAAGGGCAACAGCAGACAGAGGCTTGTTTGAATTCGACCATATTATAGAACCTATAAAAAAAGTCTTTAAATTTAATACAACAAGTAAAGCAAAACCAGATGCTACAAACAATTTGGTAAATACTTCAGATATACCAAAAATTAAAAAGCATTATACCAACTATAAATTTCATGCAAAAACCGCTTTAGTATTTTATAGTGCAGCATTAATATTGTGTATACTTCACTTTGTTTTTGCGAACAACAAATTACCAAACTACGCAACAGCAGCAATACAATTAAGTATCGCTTCTTTTGTAGTGGTTTTATTTTATTACTTAAAATCCTTCTTAAACATTAGTAAACTTTACGAATTGATTTCAGAAAAAACAAATTCAAAAAATATTTTTGTTCTGGTTATAGGACTCCTATTTTATCCTTTAACGCACTATATAAGAAGAAATAAAATAAATGAAGACTTTTCGAATACTATAAAATAAGCAATATATTTGCCTTATGATTACAAAAATGGAAGCCAAAAAACAAAACAAGTTTACTTTACACTCTATTGAAGAAGCCATTAACGATATAAAAAATGGAAAAGTAATTATTGTTGTAGATGATGAAGACCGAGAAAATGAAGGCGATTTTGTGGCTGCTGCCGAAATGGTAACACCACAAATGATAAACTTTATGGCAACACATGGTCGTGGATTAATTTGCACACCACTTACCGAAAAGCGTTGTAAAACACTAGAGCTAAACATGATGGTCGATAACAATACCGACCCAATGGAAACCGCGTTTACCATATCGGTAGATTTAAGAGGTAATGGCGTAACTACTGGAATATCTGCTAGTGACAGAGCAAAAACAGTAAAAGCTTTAATCGATAATGATACCAGACCTTTCGAGCTAGCAAGGCCCGGACATATATTTCCCTTAGTAGCAAAAGAAGGTGGTGTTTTACGTAGAACAGGACATACCGAAGCTGCTATAGACTTTGCAAGATTAGCAGGCTTAAAACCCGCAGGGTTGATTGTAGAAATCATGAACGAAGATGGTACCATGGCCCGCTTACCACAACTTATGGAAGTTGCTAAAAAGTTCGATTTAAAAATTGTTTCTATAGAAGATTTAGTGGCTTATAGAATGCTACACGACTCGCTTATCGAGAAAAAAGAAGATTTCCATATAGAAACTCGTTTTGGCAATTACCGTTTACGTGCTTACCAACAAACCACAAACAACCAAATACATATCGCACTTACAAAAGGCGATTGGAATGCTACAGAAAACATACTTACTAGAATAAATTCTACTTTAATAAATAACGATATTCTTGGAACCCTTACCAATAACGCCGATAAAAAACTAGACGATATGTTTCGTGTTATTAACGAAGCAGGAAAAGGCGCTATTATTTTTATAAACCAAGACGCACAATCTATAAATCTTTTAAACCGATTGCATATTTTAAAAGATGCACAAAAACCAAATCAAGTAGCAAAAGCACCAAGAATAAAAATGGATAATAAAGACTTTGGTATTGGTGCACAAATATTACACGACCTCAACATACACAAACTAAAGCTAATTTCGAATACCGAACAAACCAAACGTGTTGGTATGATTGGCTACGGATTGGAAATTGTAGCATATGTAAACTACTAAAAAAACAACCCTTTAAAAAAACTATTTTAAAGGGTTTTTTATTTAAATATGAAAATTAAACATAACGAATTAGAAAAGTCTATTGAAATTAAAGATAGTTTAAAGCAACATTATTTCTTTTTAAAAATATTAATGCTACTAAATTTAATAAGTGCAATTGCCAATCTACACGATATAAATAAAACAGGAATTGAATTTGTAGAAATGATTTTTATTGCAATAGGCATAGTGTCTTTATTTGCATTATACTTATTAATTTTTAAAAAATCTA